>CAYYEE010000094.1:0-1860 GCA_964470775.1 uncultured Planctomycetota bacterium
TGCTGGGCCAGCGCAACGTGCCGGCCCAAGCCATGCACGGCGTGCACACCGAGCGCGCGCTGGAGAACTTTGCGCTGCTGGGGTGGAAGGTGAACCCGGGGCTGACGCGCGCTTTCGGCGCGGTGAAGCTGGCCTGCGCGCGGGTGAACCGCGAGCTGGGGGCGTGGCGCGAGGAGCCGGGCAAGGCGCAGGCCATCGAGGCGGCGTGCATGGACATGCTCGAAGGCCGGCTGGACGATTTCATCGTGGTCGACGCGCTGCAAGGCGGGGCGGGCACTTCGATGAACATGAACGTCAACGAGGTGCTGGCCAACCGGGCCCTGGAGATTCTGGGCCGGCCCAAGGGCGACTACGCGGCGGTGTCGCCGCACGATGACATCAACCGCCACCAATCCACCAACGACACCTATCCCACGGCGCTCAAGGTGGCGGCGATCTGGAAGCTGCGCGCGCTGGAACGCGCGGTGGTGGCTCTGCAAGAGGCGTTTCAGAAGAAAGAGAAGGAGTTCGCGCACGTGGTGAAGCTGGGCCGCACGCAGATGCAGGACGCGGTGCTGACCACGCTGGGGCGCGAGATGTCGGCTTACGCGGAGGCGTTTGCGCGCGACCGGTGGCGCATCTACAAATGCGAGGAGCGGCTGCGCGTGCTGAACCTGGGCGGCACGGCCATCGGCACGGGCCTTGGCGCGCCGAGGCAGTTCATTTTCTTGGCCGTGGAGCGGCTGCGCGAGATTACGCGGCTGGGCATCGCCCGCGCGGAGAACCTGGTCGAGGCCACGCAGAACGCGGACGTGTTTGTCGAGGTGTCGGGCATTCTGAAGGCGTGCGCGGCCAACCTGCTCAAAATCTGCACGGACCTGCGGCTGCTGTCCTCGGGTCCGGACGCGGGGCTGGGCGAAATTCGCCTGCCCGAGCGCCAGGCCGGCTCGTCCATCATGCCCGGCAAGGTGAACCCCGTGATCCCCGAAGCGGCCACGCAGGCGGCGATGATGGTGATGGGGTTTGACCAAGTGGTGGCTGTGGCGTGCGGCATGGGGTCGCTGGAGTTGAACCCGTTTCTTCCTCTTGTGGCGCACGCGCTGCTAAGCAGTCTGGACCTGCTGGAGCGGGCGTGCTATCTTCTTCGCGTTCGCTGCGTCGAAGGCATCGAGGCGGACGAGGCGCGATGCCGGCGGCACGTGGAAAGCTCCACCGCGGTGGTGACGGCGTTGGTGGGCGAGATCGGGTACAAGAAGGCGGAGGAGATCGCCCGGGAGATGAAGGCCACGGGCGCCACGGCGCGGGAGATCGCGACGCGGCGCTGGGGTCTGATGACCCCGGAACGGTTTGACGAGCTGACTTCGCCCGAGGCGGTGACGCGGCTCGGCTCGTGACGGGCGCCATAGAGGAGAGGCCATGGCTGGGAGCAAGCCGGTGAACCTGGCGGTGTTGCTGTCGGGCGGGGGCACGACGCTGCAGAACCTTCTCGACCACATCGGCGACGGCCGGCTCAACGCACGCGTGCAGGTGGTGATCAGTTCGCGCCGCGGGGCGGGGGGGCTGGAACGGGCGCGGCGCCACGGCGTGAAAACGGTGGTGTGCGCGTCGCGCGATTACCCCGACTTCGAGGAAATGAGCCTGGACATCTGGCGCCACGTGGAGCAGCATCCGGTGGACTTGGTCTGCCTGGCCGGGTTCATGTGTTTCCTGCGGATCAAGCAGGCGTTCCTGGGGCGCGTGATCAACATTCATCCTTCGCTGATTCCGGCGTTCTGCGGCAAGGGGCTCTACGGCCATCGCGTGCACGAAGAAGTCATCAAGTCGGGCGTGAAGGTGACGGGGTGCACGGTGCACTTCGCGGACAACGAGCACGAGTAGCGG
>CAYYEE010000094.1:1870-11624 GCA_964470775.1 uncultured Planctomycetota bacterium
AGTATGACCACGGGCCGATTATCTTGCAGCGCACGGCGCCCGTGCTGGACGACGACACGCCGGACACGCTGGCCGCGCGCGTGTTTGAGCAGGAGCGCATCGCGTATCCCGAGGCCGTGCGCCTCTTCGGCGAGGGGCGGCTGAAGATCGAAGGCCGGCGGGTGCGGGTCGCGGGGGGGTGAGGGCCGCGCGGCGCGGGGGCTGGCCCCATGTGTGACAAGAGATGGACGCGGCGTCCATCTCGTCCGTTGCATCCATCCAGCAGGAGGAGACGGCTTTGGCGAACGCGACCGGCGTGAGCGCGGACCTGACCAAGTTGGCGGCGTTTCGACCGCGGCGGTTTGTGCCCGAGGCCGCGAACCTGGCGGACGCGGCGGTGGTGAAGGGGCTTTACAGCCAGTTGCTGGAGCGGCCGGCGCCCACGCCGCGGGCGCTGGAGGCGTGGCTGCTGGACCGGTCGGAGCTCGAAGCGGCTGTGTCGCAGACCGGCTCCATCCTGAACATCCGCATGACCTGCCAGACCGACGACCCGGAGCGCGCCGCGGCGTACCGCGCGTTCGTGGAGACCGTGTCGCCCGTGGTGAAGGCGATGTCGGACAAGCTGGACCGCAAGTACCTCGAAGCGCGCAAGAGCGTTGCGCTGGACGCGGAGCGGCTGATGGTCTACGAGCGGGCGATGCGCGCGGACGTGGAGCTGTTCCGCGAGGAGAACGTGCCGCTGGAGACGCAGGACACGCTGCTGAGCCAGGAGTACCAGACGATCTGCGGCGCCATGACCATGCGGTTCCGCGGCGAGGAGAAGACGCTGCAGCAGATGGGCAAGCTGTTGCTGGAGCCGGACCGGCCGCTGCGCGAGGAGGCGTGGCGCGGCGTGGCTTCGCGGCGGTTGCAGGACAAGGCGCGGCTGGAAGAGGTGTTCGACAAGATGCGCGCGCTGCGGGCGAAGATCGCGGCCAACGCGGGCTGCGCGGACTTCCGCGAGTTCCAGTTCCGCGCGTTTCACCGCTTCGACTACACGCCCGCGGACTGCCGGAGCTATCACAACGCCGTGGAGAAGCGCGTTGTGCCCGTCTGGCGCGACACGCTGCTCAAGCGCCGCGCGACGATGAAGCTGGATGCGCTGCGGCCGTGGGACACGGCCGTGGACCCGGAAGGCAAGCCGCCGCTGAAGCCTTTCGAAACGCCGCCGCAGCTCATCGCGGGCGTGGAGCGCATCTTCAACCAGGTGGACCCGGCGCTGGGCGAGCAGTTCCGGCGCATCGCGGACCTGGGCCTGCTGGACCTGGCCAGCCGCAAGGGCAAAGCGCCCGGCGGGTATCAGACCACGCTGTGCGAAGCGCGGCTGCCGTTCATTTTCATGAACGCGGTGGGCGTGGACGACGACGTGATGACGCTGCTGCATGAGTGCGGGCACGCCTTCCACACGCTCTCTTGCGTGGACGAGCCGCTGCTGGCCTATCGCCACGGACCTATCGAGTTCTGCGAGGTGGCGAGCATGGGCATGGAGCTGCTCGGCGGCGAGTTCATGGGCGAGTTCTATCAGGGCGACGACCTGAAGCGCTCGCGGCGCCACCGGCTGGAAGCCATCGCCTACATCCTGCCCTGGGTGGCCACGATCGACGCGTTTCAGCACTGGATCTACGAGCACCCCAGCCACGACGCGGACGCGCGGCGCAAGGCGTGGCTGGAGACGGTCGAACGCTTCGGCGGCGGCGTGGTGGACTGGTCGGGGCTGGACGAGGAGCGGGCGTACGCATGGCACCGTCAGCTGCACATCTTCGAGCATCCGTTCTACTACATCGAGTACGGCATCGCGCAGCTTGGCGCGTTGCAGTTGTGGCTCAAGGCGAAGAAGGACCGCAAGGCCGCGCTGGCGGCGTACCGCCGGGCGCTGGCGCTGGGCGGGTCGCGTCCGCTGCCGGAGTTGTTCGCGGCGGCGGGGCTGGAGTTCGGCTTTGCGGAGGAGACCATCGCGCCGCTGATGGACGCTCTGGGCGAGGAGCTGGCGAAGGTGTAGGATGTCGGGCGCGTAGCGCAAGCCACCCGTTGCGGCGCATGGATCTTTACCGTGTTTCTGGCTTGACGGCGCTGGACGGGTCTGGTATTTGTTAGCGCTGTATGGATTTGGGCAGTGTGGCCAGAAGTCGAGGGCAGGACGATGGAACCGGAACAGGCCGGATTTGACCGTGCCGTGGAGATGGCGACTGGGATGACGGCCGACGCGATCCGCAACATGCCTCTCGATCAGTTCCGGAAGGATGTGGAGGATCGGCGGGGCGGCGCTCTGCGGTATCGGAGCGTCTTCCCGCTGGTGGGGCGGGGCAATGTCCTTCGGGACCGGCTAAAGACGCACCACGAAGTGGAAGAGGAGTTCCGGAGGGCAGTGCGTGGCTAACGGGCGGCCGAAGACCGTCAAGGAACTCTTCGACTTCTATTACATCAAGTTCAAGCCGCTCTACTGCCATCTCCAGTCCATCAACGAACCGCCGATTGAGATATTCTTCGAGCTCAACGCGGCGTTTGACCATCTCTCGCGGCACTGGCAATATGGCCAGACCGAGGACGAGGCGGTCGGCGCGGCTTGCGCGCATCTGAAACGGGGATGTTTTGACGCCTTCAAGATTGTGGTTCGGCAAGCGATGGACCACTTCACCGAGCTGCGATCTGTGGACACCAGCATTATTGATAACGGTGATTTCGATCGGGGGATGCTTCAGCTTGTGGGGCGGATCCAAGCTGGCGCCACCAAGGCCAGGCAGGCCGAAGGGGACTCCCGCGACGAGACAAGCTGGCACACGGCCTTTGATTTGTGGGAGCCGGTCTACCAGGATTGTGTGGCGTTCGAGAGGAATTACTACCTGAATGACAAGGTGGAATGGGCGCGGAAGAAGCAAACGCGGGAGTCCAGGAGGGCGGCTTGGTTCCGGCGGGTAGAGGGTGCGGTTCTGGGGGTGGTCACCAGTTTGCTTGTTTGGTGGCTGACGAGTTGCGGGTCCGCGCCGTCTTCCACGGGCGCCTATCCTAACGTCCAGGGGACGGACGCGCCGGCATCGCCCCGGCCGCCAAGGTGATGCGACAAGCCGGGACGGCTTCCCGGCCTGTGCCCCCTCCGGGTGGCGTGGACGCCCTCTCGTGGCGCCTTGGCGTCATTGATTGAATCCCACTTGGCCGGTTGACTGATTTTCTGTGATGACACGCAAAGGAGTGAGGCGTCATGGACCTGGGTCCGACTGTCCAGCAGTTGTTCGATATGACGGGTCATGTGGCGGTGGTGACGGGCGGGGCGCGCGATTTGGGGATGGACGAGGCGAGCGCGCTGGTGGATTTGGGCGCGCAGGTGATTGTGACCAGCCGCGACGAGGCGAGCGCGGTCAAGGCGGCGGAGACGCTGTCGGCGCGGGGCAAGGCGCCGGTGACGGGCATGGCGCTGGACGTGGCCGACCCAGAGGCGGTGAAGCGGGTGTTCGGCGCCGTGGGCGACAAGTTCGGCAAGCTGGACGTGTTGGTGAACAACGCGGGCGGGGCGCCGAGGACGGAGAAGGTGAGCCTGTTCGAGCGGCGGCTGGAAGATTGGGAATATGTAATCCGCGTGAACCTGACCGGCGCCTTTCTGTGCACGCAGGCCGCGGCGAACATGATGAAGGTCCGGCGCAGCGGCAGCATCATCAACATTTCCAGCATCGCCGGCATCGTGGGGCGCGACTACCGCATCTACGAGGGTTTGGATATGCGGCCGAACATTCCGGACTACGCGGCGAGCAAGGCGGGGATTTTGGGCTTGACCCGGGACGCGGCCGGGGCGCTGGGGCCCTACGGCATCCGCGTGAACGCCATCCTGCCCGGCGGCTTCGAACGGTCGCAGCCCAAGGAGTTCATCCGCCGCTATTCGGACAAGACGCCGCTGGGCCGGATGGGGCGGGACCGCTATGACATCAAGGGCGCTGTGGCGCTGCTGGCCAGCCCGGCCGGAGCCTATATCTCAGGCGTTTCGCTGCCGGTGGACGGGGGGTTCAGCATCTACAAGTGACCGGCAGCGCCGGAGGGTCCGGCGGGCGGGCGCGCGGGCCGGTCAGACCGGTTGCTCCGGCGTGTCGAGGCGGACGACGCGATAGAGCGCCCAGTTGGTCCAGGCGCGCTCGAAGATGAGTCCCCGGGCGCCGTGGTCGAAGACGCCGGGCAGGGCGAGGGTGGCGTCTTCCCACGCGGCGTCGGTGGGGCAGGCGGGGTCGGGAGAGCGGGGGTTGGGGACCAGGATGTAGAGGCGGCGTCCGCGAGTCTGCTGGAAGATCCTGTCGGGATAGAGATTCAGCTCGTGGACCAGGGCGCCGCAACGCTCCAGGGCTGTGCGGCGCAGGAGATAGCCGCGGTAGCCGCTGACGATAATCTTGTCCTTGAAGTGGGACGAGACGAGGGCGGGGAGGACCGTGGCGCGGAGCTCGGCCGTGGCGGGGTCGGGCGCGGCCGGCCACATGGCGCTGACGCCGCCGGTCCAGAGCAGGAGGCAGCCGGCGAGGACGGGCAGGCCGGTCCAGAGCGTGCGCCGCCGGCCGGCCAGCCTGCACAGCCCCCACCCCAGCACGCCCAGCAACGCGGGCGCGAGGCACGCGGACCAGGGCTGGCTTTGGACCAGGAGAAGGCCCAGGGAGCCATCGGCCGCGGCGTGGACAATGGCGCGGATGAAGAAGAAGGCGTCGCCCATGAGGAGCCAGTTGGCCGCGAACCAAAGGACGACGAGGTAGGCGCCGGGCAGGAGGAGGGTGATGAGCGCGCCCTCGATGTAGGACTCGCGCTTGCGGCTGGACACGAGGTGCACGGAGAAAAGGGCCAGGGCGAAGAGAATGAGAAGGGCGCCTTGGTAGTGGACGTAGGTGGCGCCGGCGGTGGAGAGGGCGGTGTAGGCCAGGCCGCGGAGGTCCTGCGATTCCCACCAGTGGATGAGGTTGGCGAGGGCGCTGATGGCGAAGAAGGCGAAGAGGGTCTCGGACGAGCCTTCCAGAATGGGGCGGAGCATGGGGGGGCTGAGGAAGAGGGCAAAGGCGATGGGCGCGCGGATGGTCTCTCTCATGCCGTAGCGCGCCCACCATCGGGAGAGGAAGACGCAGACCAGGGCGGAGCCGATGGAGGCGGCCACGGCCATGGGGAAGCGGCCTTCGGCCAGGGCAGGGACGCCCATGAGCGGCAGGGCAAGGAGGGTGGGCAGGGGAGCCCACTTGAGCGACCCGACCAGGCCCTGGCGGCCGCGGGGAAGGCCGGCGAGCAGGTCCTTGCCGACGCCGGCGCGGACGATGGCTTCGTAGGAGCTGGGACCGGCCGGGCCGGCGTGGAGCCAGGCGATCAGGACGCCCATGGCTGTCAGGAGGAGGAAGAGATAGACGCCGAAGCGGGGCGTGGGCGCGGCGCGATAGAGGCGGGGGAGGGGGTTCATGACGCGGGCGCCTCGGCGGAAGCGGGGGCGCCCGGCGCGGCGCTCTTGGCGAGCGGCGCGGGTTGATGGGCGATCAGGTCGAGGCCGTGGCGGGTCTTCTCCCAATAGTTGGGCCGCGTAATGAGCTGGAGGAAGCCCTTCCACGCGCCGATGCTCATCAGCATCCAATAGGCGGGGATGAGGAGGGTGTACTTGACCAGGTCGTAGCAGCCGCGGCGGAAGGCGGCCAGGACGCTGGCGTAGATGAAGACGAAGTTGCCCACGAAGAGGCAGGCCAGGGCGCCGAGGATGATGGGGAAGGGGAACAACTGGTCGAGTTCTTCCCAGCGGAAGATGAACCACAGAATGGTCATGAGCCAGTAGAGGGGGTTGATGAGCATGCTGAGGGGGGTGCCGCCGATGGTGAGGTGGAACGTGACGGCGCGGCCCAGGCCGAGGGTGGCGAGGTGGCGGAGCGGCCGGCGGAGATGGACCAGATAGGTCTGGATGTAGCCTTTGACCCAGCGCGAGCGCTGGCGGATCCAGTAGCCCAGATGGCTGCACGCCTCTTCCCAAGTGGTGGAATCGAGGATGCGGGTCTGGCCGCGGGCGGCGGCGATGCGCAGGCCGAGGTCGCAGTCTTCGGTGACGTTGAAGGGGTCCCACCCGCCCATCTCGCGGAGCTTGCTGGCGCGGAAGTGGTTGGAGGTGCCGCCGAGGGGGATGGGGGCGTCGGTTTCGGTGAGGCCGGGGAGGATGAGGTCGAACCAGCCGCTGTATTCGACGGTGAAGAGGCGGGTGAGCAGGTTCTGGCGGGGGTTGTAGAAGTTGAGCTTGGCCTGGAGGCAGACGACGTCGCCGGGGCAGCGGCGGAAGGCGAGGACGGCCTTTTTGAGCTGGTCGGGCTCGGGGCGGTCTTCGGCGTCGTAGATGACGAGGAACTCGCCGCGGGCGCGGGCGAGGCCCAGGTTGCAGGCTTTGGGCTTGGTCTTGGGCTGGCTGTCGGGGATGACGACGATGCGGACAAAGGACGGCAGGTCCATGGCGCGGGCCTTGCCGAGCGTTTCGGGGTCGTTTTCTTCGAGCAGGAGAAGGGCTTCGAGGCGGTCGTGGGGGTAGTCAATGCGGCAGAGGCCGCGGATGAGGCGTTCGAGGGATTCGGCCTCGTGGAACATGGGGACGAGGATGGTATAGAAGGGGAGTTCGTCGTTGCGCAGGGCGGCCACTTCCTCGCGGGTGACGTGGATCTCGCGGGAGTGGCTGAGGGAGTGGTGGATGAGGAGCATCTTGTGGGCGGCGGCGAGGAGGTAGAAGGTGATGAAGAAGGCGTTGACGGTGGTGAAGAAGAGCTTGGGGCTGACGACGAGGAAGGCGGCGGCGGCGGCGAGGGCCAGGACGCCGGCGGCGCGCTGGAAGGGGGTGAGGACGATGTGGGCGCATTGCTCGGGGTGGGAGGCGTAGAGGCTGAAGACGCTGCGCCACTCGTCCGGGGTGACGCCCACGCGGGCGAGGGCCTCCGTGGGCAGACTTGGGGCCTGGCATGACGCTGGTGTGGTCTGTGCGGCTGCGCCCATGTCCGGCCGTTTCCTAGTGTGGACGAGTAAAAAATCCAATATCGCAAAGGCTATGGGGAGAGTCAAATCCCTGGGATGGAAGCATGGGAGGCATGGGAAGCGGGGCGGGCCGGGGGCGGCTACCTCTGGGCTTGGGCCAGGCCCAGGCCGCGCAGGTCGGCGATGGCGTTTTTCTCTTCAGCCTCGTAGAGGCGCCAGATGAGGCGAAGGCCTTGGAGGCTTTCGGGGCCGTTGGTGATGGGTTCGCGGCCGGTCTCGATGCAGTCGAGGAAGTGGGCCATTTCGGCGTCGGTGGGCTTGGCGGCTTCGGCGGTCATGAGGAGGGTGGCTTCCTTGCCCTGGTGGAAGTAGAGCTTGCCTTCGCTGATGGCGGCTTCGATCATGCCTTGTTCGCAGTGGGCGTGGAAGGAGTATCGCAGGCGCGAGCCTCGGGCGCCCCACGTGCCGAAGTGGTAGCCCATGGCGCCGTTCTCGAAGGTGAGGGTGACGTTGCTGGTGCCTTCGCGCTCCATCCAGGGGGTGCAGCAGTTGGAGCCGACGTGGACGCCTTTGACCGGGGCGCCGAGGTACCAGAGCAGGATGTCGATGTAGTGGCAGCCGTGGCTGAAGAGCTGGCCGCCGCCGAGGGTGGAGGCGCGGCACATCCAACTGTCGGGCTCGCGCTGGGTGTGCTGCTCGGTCCAGATGGAGACCTGGAAGCACTGGCCGTAAGTCTTTGCGGCGATGAGTTCCTTCATGCGGGTGACGAGGGGGTGGAATCGCATGCAGTAGGCCACCATGAGCACGCGGCTGGCTTTCTTGGACGCGGCGATGAGGTCGAGGCATTCGGCTTCGGTGTTGGCGAGAGGCTTTTCCATGAGGACGTGCTTGCCGTGGGCGAGGCAGTCCATGCCGACGGGGTGGTGGAGGTGGTGGGGCAGGACGACGAGCACGGCGTCCACGTCGTCGAGGACCTGGCGGTAGTCCTGGGCCGGCCGGCAACCGGGGATGAGGTCGGCTACGGCTTTGGCGCGGTCGGGGAGGACGTCGACGGCGGCGACGATCTGGACGCGGTTCTTGACGCTGTCGAAGCGGCTGGCGTGGCTGCGGGCCATGCCGCCGCAGCCGAGGATGGCGAGGCGGAGGGGGGGCATGGGAATGTCCTTGAGTTGGGGGCGCGAGGTTTTCGCTGGGGCGCAGAAGAGATTTCATGAATCGCCCCCGCGGGCGGCGCGGGGCGCGAACCAGTCATTTTCACAGCAACGAGGAGCTAGACCTTGACTTTGACGACGATCTTCTTGACGGGCGCGGGGGCGGCGAGGGCGACGCCGGGCATGTGGGCGTCGAGGGGGCCGAACACGGCGAACATGCCTTGGGTGACGGTGAAGTGGCTGCCGGCGCCGTCGAGCAGGATGCAGTCCTTTTCGCTGTTGTAGTCGCCGCGCGGGGTGAGGGCGCCGAGGGGGGCGTAGCCCATGCGCTCTTGGCCGGTGATGATATATTGCACGTCCATGTAGCGGCGGTGGGCCTCCCAGACGGCCTTGTCCAGGGGTTTGGTGTCGTAGGTCATGACCGAGGCGTAGAGGCTGTCGCCCTCGATTTCGTGGCGGCCGTTGGGCAGGGCGTTGAGGTCGGCGGCGGCCAGGAACTTGAAGGCTTTGGCGAGGCCGGGGGAGGCGGCGGCGTACAGCTTGGCGTTCTTGAGTTCGTCGAGGATCATGGGGCGGCCTTTCGGGGGGAATGGACAGGATGGACGGAATGGACAAGATGGAGGGGATGAACGGAGGGGACGTTATTCCCAGCGGACTTTGGCGGAGGCGAGGCCGAGGGCTTTGAGGTGGGCGCGGAGGGCGTCTTTGCGCCAGGGGGTCATTTGGCTGGTCCAGGGGGTGACGAGGGTGAGGTCTTTGGCGGCGAGGGCTCGGTAGCAGTCGGGCAGGTCGAAGTGGTTGAGCACGCCGTAGGCCGCGGCGGAGGCGGGCCAGCTGTGCACCGGCGTCTGGGTGAGTTCGTGCCAGGAAAGCAGGGCGTTGTGGAGCGTGACGCGCTTGACGAGGGGGTGCACGCAGGCGGCGAGGGCGGCGATGACGGCGCCCATGCCGCGGCCCACGAGATGGAGCGACTCGCAGCCGTGGGCCTGGAAGAGATCGAGGGTGGCGAGGAGGTCGTGGAGGCGGCGGCCGGCGTAGGGCTCGGCGAGCATGAGGGCCTGGCTGTTGTAGAAGTAGTCGCCGCCATAGGGGGCGAAGAAGTCCGTGTCGTTGCACGAGAGCGACGTCACCTGGCCCATGCCGCGGACGTCGAGGGCGAGGAGGGTTTTCTGGTTGGGCGTTCGGCGGGCGAGGAAGTCCTCCTGCGTCGAGAGATGGGGGATGTAGAGGGTGGCGGAGGGGATGGACGGGAAGTGGTAGAACTGTTCGGTCTTGTTGAGGAAATGGAGGATGGCGAGGGCGCGGGGTTCGGTTTCGACGGCGAAGGGGGATTGGAGATGGTCGCGGAGACGGCGGACGCGCAGGATGCGGTAGTGGGGCGGGGTGGGGCGGGCGGGCAGGGCCAGGGCGCGCTGGATGAGGGCGGGCAGGGCCTTGGCGTCCACGGCGCCGCGTTTCTGGGCGAGGGCTTGGGCGGCCTCGCGGGTGAAGTCGAAGACGCGGCGGGCTTTGTGCAAGACGACCTGGCCTTTTTCCGTGACTTGCAGCGTCTGGACGGTCTCGATGCGGTTCTTGCGCGGTTCCGTGGGCGCGGCTTGGACGCCGGCTTGCTTGGTGAAGAAGCGGTACATCGCCTCGCGGTTGTG
>CAYYEE010000095.1:0-11474 GCA_964470775.1 uncultured Planctomycetota bacterium
TACCCGCACGTCTCCAACCCCACCCCTTGCTCCAGCGACATCCCCGCCACCGCGCGCACCCGCACAGGCCGCGCGGCGTGGGCTCGCCACGAGTCCGCCTGGCCCAACTCGGCCACGCGCCCCAGCCGCCGCGCCACCGCCCCCTCGATCGCCGACCCCTCCCCCCTCACCCCGTTCTGCATCACCTGCAAGCCGTCCGCTCCAGCCGCGTACATCCTGGCCGCACGGACCTCAAGCGGCTCCTTGCCCATCGAGTAGTCATACCCGCAATCAGGATACAGCCCAATGCCCCTGGGCTTCGCGACCGCCGCGAACGCCGCCACCCGCTCCGGCGTCAGCGCGCCATCCGGCCGATAATGACACGGGAACGGCAGGAGCATGTCCACCAGCCTCTCCTCCGCCAGCCGCGCCACGTCCATCCCATACCACGCGCTGTTCTCCAAGCTGTTCATCACGGTCAGCGCCACCTCCACGCGCCGGCCCCGCGCCTTGCCCGCCTCGTCCATGCCGCGCCTCAACTCGCGCATGAATCCCACGAAGATGTCCCCCCGCGTCTCCACCACGCGCGCGTCATCCGGCGCCAGATAGCGCGGGTCCAGGCCGCCGTGGCGCTCCGCAAAGCGGTCCAGGAACGGCTTCTCAAAGAGCATGAACGGCACGCCGCGAGAAAAGAAGAGGTGGACCCCGTCAATGTCATAGTTCGAGGCCTGCTCTGACAGAATAGCGATAACGCGCTGGCGAACCTCGGGGAACGCGAGGCTCAGATGCGGCGCGGGCCTGCCATCGGCGCCCACGGCCCACAGGTCTTTGCGCTTGACCAGCATCGCGTCAGGATGCAGCGGAAACGTGTGCGGCGGCAAACGGCACGTCAAGCGCCGGTAACTGCTGAAGAGGCGCAACCCGGCAGCGTGGGCCGCGCCGCACGCCACCGCCAGGGGGTCCTCGCCGCGCGACAACATGAGCTGCAAGTCGCGGCCTATCCAGTGCGGGTACACGTCGGGAACGCCGTGGTACGCCAGCGTGTTCCCCACGCGCGTCGGGTAGAGACACGTGTCCTCGCGCGATGAGCACCACAGCGCAATGGCCGCGTCCGACTCGCGCAGCGGCAGGATGCGCGATCTCACCTCCGCCGCGTCGCGCACGAAGTGCCCCATAAAGTTCGCGTCAAAGTAGTTCACCAGCCGCTTTGCGTTCGCCGGCCACGCCTCCGCCCTGGCCACGGGAACCAGCCGCACGTACGCCACGCACGTCCGAAAACCCCGCAACGCCTCCTGCCGAGGAGGCGAGAGAACAAGCGACTGCCCGTTCACGTCCGCCGTCTTCCACAGCGACTCCGAAATGTAGTCATACCCCGCGCCCCCGCCAAAAGCGTCCGGCGTCAGCCAGTCCAGGTAGTCCTCCGAAGACAGCCGAAGGCACACGCGGTTCCACGGCTTCGCGCCCCTCTGGCGGCCAAACGCGCAGTGCAGCCAAACCGGCGCCTCGCCTGATCCATAGATGCCCACGCGGATCTCGCACACGCCAAGATTCGGCAGCGGAATGGACACCTCTGGCGCCTGGCTTTCCAGCGTGGGACCGAGGATCATAGTCCCCGCGAACCCCTCGGCCTCGTAAGGAAGGGACAGCCAGCAGCCCGGGCGCGGCGTGCTCGACACCGCTTCCGCCGGCCGCGCGCGCGCCGCCAAGTCCGAAATGACCACCTCACCCATCGCCGTGTCCCGCCTCCGCAATCCCACGCATGCTCGCGCACAAAGCCTGCATCCCGTCGCCAAGGATGTGGATGTCCGTGGACTGCATGATCAGGTTCAGCCCATGCGGCGCCCAACGCTTCAGCAGCGACGCGCCCGCGTGCAGACCGAACCTCCTCCCCGCGCCCACGGCCGCGTCGCGCACCTTGCCGATCGCCTCCTGCACAATCGCCGACTCCAACTCGCCTGGCCGCCCCAGCGAACACGACAAATCGTTCGGCCCCACCAGCAGCGCGTCAATGCCCGGAACCGCGGCGATCTCCCTCGCCGCCGCCGCGCCCGCGCCTGTCTCGACCTGCGCGATCACCAGCGTCTGCGCATTCGCCGCGCGCATGTGCGCCATCGTGTCCGCCGGACTGGCAAAGCCCGTGTGCCACCCCCGGCCCGACACGCCCCGCTGCCCCACGGGCGCATACTTCGCCCACCCTGCCAGCTGCCGCGCCTGCGCCTCGGTCTCGATCATCGGCGCCATGACCCCCGTCACCCCGCAGTCCAGCGCCCGCGACACATGGCTCCGCGCCAGCTCCGGAACGCGCACGAACAGCCCCACACCAACCGCCCGCGCCGTCATGGCCATGTCCGCCAGCCGCTCATACGAACACGGCCCGTGCTCCATGTCCACCATGACGAAATCCAGCCCCGCGTCCTTCGCCATCACCATCACCGGCGGAACGCACGCGATGCGCAGCATGGTCCCCACCAGACAGCGTCCTGCATTTGGAGATGTCATCGCTATTCCTCAAAAAAGGCCATAAGGACCGCCGCGTCTCTCATGCGCCCCCCCGGTCCATATGTCCCATGCCTCTCACTCGCGACCGATCCCCCTGTCAACCCTCACCCCCGCCGGCGCATCCAACTCACAAGCCAACCCGTCGCGCCCGCGGCGCATCGCCACGCGGAACCGCCCCGCCGGGGTAGGCGCCTCGAGCTCCGCCCATTCCAGCGAAGGGGGCAGCCATGGCTCAAACCGCGCGCGCCGCCAACCCGGCGCAGCCGGGCTCAACCCGAACACGCGCTCCACCAGCACCGGAATCGGCGCGGCCGACCACGCGTGGCAGAAGCTGCAATTCTCTTTCAGATCAGGCGTCCAAGCCTCCAGGCAGGCCGTCGCGCCCGCCTTCAACATGCTCTGCCAAGACCGTGCATCGTAACACGTCATCAGATCAAAAGCGAGATTCCGCTCGCCGTTGTCGCACAGCGCGTTGAGAAGGAAGTACGCGAAATACACGCCGCACGCCATCCGCTTCCGCCGCAGGAAGGCCACGATAGACTCGCGCCCCCCCTCGGGCGCCAGCCCGAACAACAGCGGCAGCGTGTTGGCGTGAAGCGAACAATGCCGCGACCCCTCCGCGTCAACGAACAACCCATGGCCCGCGTCCCAGAACCGCCTCCGGAACTCCGCGGCAAGCGGCGCCACATCCTCCGCCTCGCGCCCCACGATCCGGCGCAGCCGGTTTCGCGACATCAACGCGCCCAGATAGAACGCGTTCAACACGCTGACGCAATCGTCGCGCCCCGGCTTCGCCTGCGTGCCCACCGCGGCGTCATAGTCGTCCGTCATGTTCACCGGGTGGTCCACAAGAACCACCATGTCATTCACGCCGCGCAACAGCCCCCCCGCGTCCGCGTACCGCGCGCGGAACGCTTCCAGCATCGCCTCCGCCACAGGCAGGAACTCGCGCACCGCCTCGACATCCCCGGTCTGACGAAAGTACTGCTCGACCAGCAGCGGGTACTGCATGCTGTAATCCGCGATCTCCATGTGCAGATTGCCCGGCGCGGCCGCCTGCACGAACGGCGTAATCCGCGCCGACTGCGCAAAGTCGTCGAGCGCCTTGCGGCAAAGCCGGCCGTCGCCCGTCAGCAGCATGTGCGCGTGGCCGGTGACGGTCACGTCGCCGAGATACTGCCCCTTCTCGCGCTGCGGGCAGTCCACGTACACCTCCTGCGCGCACAGCCTCACCCCTCGCGCGCAGATGTCCCAGATGCGGTTCAACGCCGGCAGGCTGCACTCGAACCGCGCCGCCTCCGCGGGCCACGGATAGCGCCTCGCCTCCACGCACAGGTTGTCCGCCGTCACAGGGTCCACGGCGCCGATGACCTCGACGTAGCGAAACCCCTTGTAGCCGTATGGCTCCAACTCCTGCTCGCGCTCGCCCGACAGCGTCCAGAACTCCCGGTACTCCGTGGAACACCGCATCCGCCAGCGCACGCTCCCGTCCGGGTTCAGTTCCTCGCCGTGCCGAATCTCCACGACGTGGCCGTCGCGGCCGCTCTGCCGAAGCCGCACCGCCCCGGCCACCTCCTCGCCGAAATCTGCCACGTACCGGCCCGGCTCGCGCAAGACCACCGAACGCGGCTTCATGCGATATGTCTCAACTGGCGGCGTCGGCTGCGCGAAGAAGACATAGTCCTTTGCCGCCAGATCAACAACCGACGGCGTTCCCCAGTGGCTGTCGTCAAAACCGGCTTCGCGCCAACCGCGCTCGATGCGCCTTGCGTCCACGTTCTCCTGAAACCCCGTAAAGTAGCCCGCCATGCCGCCGGAGAAGGATGCCGCATAGTAATGCTCCGGCGACCGCTGCCGCTTGATCTCCTCAGGCCCGACATTCGTTTCGCAGCCGATGATCTTGTAACGCCACGACGCGTCCGAGAGGATCAGCGCCTCGCCCCCGCCGTCCAGCTCAATCCGCGCCTCAGCCACCAACCCCATGCGCTGGTCCATGCTGTTCAGGTAGTGATTCGGCAGGCCCTGATAATAGACGTGCGCGGCCAGCGTGTTCTCGCCGACTCTGAGAAACGCGGTGGTGTCCCACTCGTTGAAGTAATAGCGCCACGGGTGCTGCTGAGCCGGCCCCTGCCCAACGTAATGACCGTTCACCCACAGCTTGTAGCAATCGTCCGCCGTGATCCAGATCCGCGCCGCCCGCGCCGCCGCCCCCAGACGGAACGTCTTGCGCAACAGCATGTGCACGTTGCTCAGGTTCGGACGGTGCGCCGCCGCGATCTCCAGCAGCCTCTTGGCGCGTTCGCTGTGCCGGTAACAAGTGTCAATCGGCGCCAGTCCGTCAAAACGGGGGTCCTGAAGCCACTTGCCTGCCCACGTCCACGCCATAGCGCTTTGCGCTCTCTTTCTGATCCTTGGGCGTCATTGAGCCGCCTCGGCCACGGAAACGCCTGCGATGGATGGCTTGAGCTCGCCCTTTCGCCGGAACCTCAGCGGCGGCTCCAGTTCCCGGTGCGCCTGGCTAAGGTCGCCACTTTCTCCGTCGCCTGGCAAGCGGCCGTCTTCCGATCCTTCGCCACAGTCTCTGCCCGCCCAAGCCTATAACGCGGCTGGCATCAGTCCGAGTCCCTGGCGCCGACGTAGAATCCCGCGCCACAAGCAGAGGCTTGAAAGTCCGCAAGGCGCCCTTCCGGCTAAGCGTCCTACCCGCAAAGCAGTTTACCATCTTGGCACTTCGCCGTCTACTCCGCCGCGCGAGGCATGTCGCCAGCGCGCAACCCTCGCCTGCCGGCCGCGGTGTTCTTTGCGTTTTCGCCTTCCTCTTGCCGTTCTCCTGCCCAGGGTCTACTATGGATAGGAACATTTCTGTTGTCCTTTTTGGGAGCCGGCCCATGTTGCGGATTGCGTCTGTCCTGATCGTTCTCGGTCTCATGGTCGTGCCAGCCCTGGCGGGCGACTGGCTCCTCAGCGACAACCTCGACAAGACCCTCATCTACACCAGCTCCACCTACGAGGAGTTTCTGCTCCAGGGCGAACGCTACACGTCTCCTCGCGGCGGGCTCGTCTTCGCGACGGCCACTCAGACGAAGAACGGCGCCCTGAGGCCATACGCCAAAGGGATGCAGGTCAAAGGCGAAGCGCGGCCAGGCCAGATGCTCGTGGCCGGCGCGGCTCTCGGCAAGGACACATGCGTCGAGTTCGTCGTGACGGACGGGTCGCGCCTCAGCTTCCAATACGGCCTCTGTGACGAGGCGGTCAAGGCCAAGAACGAAGGGACTCAGGTCACCATCGAGCTCATCGCGGGCGGAAAGACCGCCCAGCAGGAGATCAGCCTCACCAAGAATCAGTGGAGCGAGCAGACCGTCGCGCTGCCCAAGCCTGGCCCCGTTCTGGTCCGCCTCACCGCCAAGCGGCTCGGTTTCGGCAACTACAACTGGACAGCCCTGGTCGTCAAAGGCGATGGCGCCCTTGAGCCTCTCGACAAGGTTCGCGCCCTCTCCCCCGCCGGCGCCAAGGTCCGCGTCGCGCGCGCGCAACTCAAGCCTTCCCCCTATCGCGTCACGGTCAAACCCGGTTACGACATCCTCTTCTACCGCGACCAGCCTTTCCTAAGCTACGCCGCCAAGGGCCACCCTGCCGGCGCACACGCCATCCAGGCCGAGGCCGGAATCAACACCTACTATCAGGAAGGCCTGTCCTTCGCCCCCTGGTGGCCGGCCAACACCCCTGCTCCCTCCCTCGGCGAGACCTCCTCCGTCAAGCTCGACCTCCAGCTCTGCCAGCAGTACAACATGCCCTTCAAGACCGCCATGAGCATGGCCCACTGCACCCCCTTCCTCCCGCCCTGGCTGGTGGAGAAGGAGAAACTCGGCTTCACCGGCCACAAGATGCGCCGCGGCGGCCCCACCCACGCCTCCATTTTCCGCGCCAAAACCCTCCAGTGGCACGAGGCCGGCGTCAAGGGATGGGTGGATGCCTTCAAGGACCAGCCCGTCATCTTCGTGTTCGGCCAGGAAGAAGTGCCCGAAGACCTGGACGACTACGGCGACGAAGCCGCGGCCTCGTGGCGCGCGTGGCTTTCGAAGCGCTTTCATGGCGACTTCAAAGCCTTCAGCGCCTACGTCGGCGGAGTCAAAGGCGTCTCCACGTTCGACGCCGCGCCCTATCTCAAACGCTTCCAGCCCGCCGCCGGCGCGGGCATGCCCATGCGTCTCGCCTGGCTCAAGTTCCTCTGGCTCCAAGACACCTACGGCGACTATCTCGAGAAGATCTTCGCCTACACCCGCTCCGTCGCCCCCGGCGTGCCTGTCACCCAGCGCTACGTCTACAGCCCCTGCGGCGTCCAAGCCTCGCGCCGGGCCAAGTCCGACTACAACTACACCTTCGGCCATCTCAGCGTGGAAGGCGTGCCCAATGGGCCGGGCGTGGGCATGAAACCCTGGTCGGGCCTCTTCGCCCACGCCGGCACGCTGCCCTTCCCGCGCGGATGCTCCATCGGCAAGACCTACGACCGCGTCGTCCGCCGCGGCCCCATCACCGAGGCCGAGTGGCGCCTCAACATGTGGGTGGCCCTGGCCGACGGCATGACCGGCTTCGAGTACCAGCCCTTCTTCGCCGTTTGGGGCGAAGGCTGGGCCGGCGCCGCGCTCGCCACGGCCGCCGGCGCGCTCAACGACACCGGCCGCGTCTCGGCCAAGGTCATGGGCGAGGCGATCGGTTACTCCAAGCACATGATGAAGTATGACCGCTATGAAGACGTGGCCGTATTCCACGACGCCGCGTTCAACGCCCAGGACATCGGCGGCCGCTACAGCCAGTCCAAAGTTGGCCTCTACACCCTCATCCGCGAGACCGGCTTCCACCCCGCCGTGCTCACCGCATGGGACATGACCGCCCAGAACCTCAAAGGCCGCAAGGTCCTCGTCCTCGGCGGCTCCACCGCCATCGCCCCCGAGATTCAGGACGCCATCCGCGCCTACGTCCGCGATGGCGGAACGCTGGTCACCGTCTTCTGCGCCGACGGCGCCGGCTTCCCCGGCTGCAACAGCTACGGCCACGCCGCGCCCCTGCGCGACAGCGCCCAGACCCAGTCGTTCGGCTCCGGCGGCGACAAGACCCACCTCGGGGACGTGCTCGGCGTCGTCCAAGCCTCGGGCCGCGCCGCGCGCAAGACCATCACGATGCCCCAACTCAAGCCCGCCTCTCTGGACGCCTTCAACAAGCTCGTTCAGGAGAAGAAGTGGGTCGAAACCCCGCCCTGCGTCCAGACCCTTGCGCTCGCGCCCGAGGCCAAGGTCCTTGCCACGTTCGACGACGGCAGCCCCGCTGTCTTCGAGCGCGCCTTCGGCAAAGGCCGCGCCATCACCTTCGCCTTTGACATGGGCGTTATCGCCAACAACCTCACGCTCGACCCGCTCTACAGCCTCTGGTCCCAGACCCTTTCCGGCCTCGGCTGCCGCAAGGCCTTGGACACCAAGAACTGGCGCGTGTTCGGCGGCGCGTGGCGCGACGACGACGGCGTGCGCGTGGTCTTCCTCACCAACCTCGACAAGGCCAGCCCCCAGACCGCGGCCCTGCCCAACGGCCGCACCGTCACCCTGGCCCCAGGCGCCACCCACACCGAAGTCATCAAGCCGTAATCCGTCCGATCCGCCGGACACGTCCGGCCTGTCAGACGTGTCCGACGCCTTGTCTCAATGCCACGAAATCAACCCCAGCCGCAGAAACGGCTTTGCGGTGGATAGCGGCGCGCCGGGCCGCGGCTCCTTGCCCGGCCCCACCAGCCGCGCCGTCACGCGGTTCGCGCCCGGCCGCAGCGTCCGCGCCGCCTTGTCCGGAACCAGCCACCCCACCGGCAGGTCAGGCAGGTTATAGCGCACCTGCTTCACCGCCTCGCCGTTCAGGCTCACGTCATACGCCCCGCTCCACGCCGCCTTCAGATAAGGCGCCTTGAGCTCGGCCGCCTGCCGCTCCGACAGGGTGAAGACCCACTCCGCCTCGCCTTGCCCCGCCGCGTCCGCCCTCACGCGCGCCTCCTGCTGCGGCAGAATCTCGCGGACCTTCTTCGCCCAGTGCGCCCGGTTGCGCGCCTTCAGGCCATATCGCGCCGCATCGTGCCCCGACGGACCAGCCACCGCCTCCGGCTCCTTGGGCAAAGCGTTCACCCAGTTGCCGAACGGACACGCCACGAACCGCCACTTCAGGTTGCAGCCGTGCGCGAAGCGGGTCCACTCCGCGAACGCCTGCTCGAAATCGAAGTCCTCCCAGTTCATGAACCCCCCGATCAGCGCGCTGCCGAACACGCAATAGCACGCGTCGCCCGTATTCTCCCACCACGCAGGCTTGTAAAACCCCTGCAAGCACTCCTCCATCGCGTCCAATTGCTCCTCGCAACGGTAGTCGGAAATCGCGATGTGATGCGCGAATATCTCTCCGTAGTTCCGCGCCATGGCCGGATGCTCGTAAAGCTCCGCGCGGTGCGCCAGCAAGTTGTCCACCGCCGTCTTCAGCTTGGCCAGGGGGTAGTTCTCCATGCCCACATACCCGCAGATGCGCGAGATCACCTTGAACCCGGCCGAAGGCGTGTAGTCTCGCCAGGGAAATCCGGCCAGCGGCTCCGGCCGCCACATGCCCGTCTCCGCGCTGTAAGCCCGCACCAGCGCCGCCATCCCCGCTTCCACCTGGGGTATCTTGTCCAGCTTGCCCGCGTCCAGTTCAAACGCCGCGGAAACGGGGAACGCGCCCCCGTGCGCCGACGACCACTGCGCCAGCGCGTCCCATATCTGGTCAAACGTGTCCACGCCCGCGTCCGCATGACTGTGCCAGTTGCACGGCATCGGCAGCTCCGAGCCCAGCTTGGCCAGGATGTTCACGATGTACTTGTTGTTGATGGTGTCCGCCGAGTAATCCGTGCGGTTCCCCGGCGACTGGCGCAACACCTCCGGATGCTGTGGGTCTTGATAGAACGGGTTATACAGCCTCCCGGTCCTCAGGTTCTGCCAGCTCCGCCAGAACTCCACGGCCTTGCGCAGGTTTTCCTCGGAGTAATAGGGCAGCTCTTCCATCTTGCGGAAGAACAGCAGATCGCCCCAAACCGCGTAGGTCTCCTGCTCGTCCTTTTGCCGCGACGCTCCCCGCGATAGAAACCAGATGCCCGTCTCCTCAAAGCTCTGGCGCGCCATCGCCTCCAGCCGGTCCCGGTAAGACGCCCGCCGCTCCGCCAGCCACGCCGGCATCCGCGACGCCTTGGACCGGCGGCATTCGCGTATCCGCGCCTGCGCGTAAGCCCGCACCACAGGATCGTCGTCTGAGAACACCTCTCGCCTCCTTGGCGCCCCGCAAAGAACGTGTCTGTTCCGGAAACACGTCGCAATCCCGCCGTTGGCGGGCTTTCGCAACGTGTTCCCGCCGACGCGGCCTTTTTTCCAACAGGCTGTCAGAACTTGCCGCGCAGCTTGACGAACTCGTCCAGCATCGCCATGAAATTGTCGTACTTCGTGCCGAACGCCACGGAGTGGCTCGGCCCCAGAATGAACCCGCCACCGCGCCCGCCCACTTCCAGCGCCGCCCTCACCGCCTTGCGCGTCTCCTCTGGCGCGCCCGCGATCAGCGTCTCCACAGGCACCCCGCCCCAGAAGCACAGCCGGTCCCCGAACATCCTCATCAGCTTGCCCAGCTCCATGCCCGCCGTGGTCTGCAATGACTGGTAACAGTCAATCCCCGCCTCGATGATCTGATCCATGATGGGAATGGTGTTGCCGCAGGCGTGGAAGAGCACCTGCGGCATGAACCGCTTGATGTGCTCCACGCGCTCCTTGAAGAACGGCAAACACATCTGGCGGAACGTGGCCGGCGACACCAGCGGCCCGTTGGTTCCCGCGAAGTCCTGCTCGATCCACCCCCCCGCCGCGCCGGGACGGATGCAGTACTCATCCATCTTGTTCTGCCAGTCGCACTGGCGCCGCGTCGCCGCCATCACCATCTCCGGCTCCAGCGCGTAAGCCACCATCCCCTCTTCCATGCCGCCCAGGAACGTCATCACCGTCGTCCCGCCGGTCCACGTCGGAATGTACCGGTCCTTGCCCAAGCGCTCCAGAACGTAATCAATCACCTCGAACTCCGACGGGTCCGGCGGCGTCACGTCCAGCGGTTTTTCGAAATCCTCCATGCAGGGCTTCCGCTCCACCGGAGGCTCGGACACGATGGTAATGTCGTTGGAGCTCCGCGCCGCCTGCCAGATGCGCCCCTGCTTGTCCTGCCACGTGTCCTCCGCGATCTTCTTGGGCCGCTCTGGCTCGTAGTCCCTGGGCGGCAGACGCTGGCCTTCCTTGGGCAGGATCAAGTCCACGCAATCCAGCTTCTGATAGAGCTCCACCGTGTCCTTCTTCAGCCCCTCGGCCAGCTCATCGCGCCGGCCCTCCCACAGCGCAATCTGAATCTCCACCTTGTTGCGTATGAAGGTGGGCCTGCCGAGAACCCGCGACGCGGTGTCGCAGTCCACGGCGTACAAACCCAGCGGAGCCAGGTCAACAGGCTGTCGCGCAATCGCGGCGCGAACACGTTCTTTGGAGTTCATCCGTTGCCTTTCCGAAGCGGCAGCCGCCACTTGGCGGGCATCCATCTGCTGACTCAGAGGCAGCCCCTTGCCAACACAACGCTCGTCATCCATCCCATGAGTCCCATAGGTCCCATGTGTCCTATGGGCAATCGCCCCCGCGCTGCGCCACCGCCGGCGCTCCCCGCGGGCCGTCTGAGAGAACAAGAAGTATATCCCCCCCTCCTTGACCGCGCAAACGCGCCCGCCCCCGCGGCCCGCCCCTCACCCGCTCTTCACGCCAAAGCACACGCACGTCAAATCGTCCGACTGCTTGGTGTCGCCCACATGGCGCTGCACCTCGGCCAACACCGTATCGAGCGCGCCCTTGGCCGTGGCCGGCGCCTGGGCCAGGGCCTGCCTCAGCCGCTCCTCGCCAAAGAGGTTCTTGGCGCCGTCCATGGCC
>CAYYEE010000096.1:0-11442 GCA_964470775.1 uncultured Planctomycetota bacterium
AGCAGGTTGTGTCAGAAGCGCTTGCTTGCGGAAATGTGCGGCTATTTCCGCAAGCGCTGGCGGCCGACGACGGATTCCGCGGACGTGGGCGTTGCGGGCAGGTTCGCCGATTTCGTCGTGTCCCTGCGCGGAGGCCGCCTTTGCCCGCCCGGCGTTGCGCCGGGCGGGCGGGGGGCAGGCGGGACTACTTGATGGAGGCGAGGAGCTTTTGGGCAGAGGGGAACACGCTGCCCGCGGGGTACTTTTCGATGAGGGTGTTGAGGTACTTCTTGGCGGCTTCGTTGTCGCCGGCGGTTTTGGCCTGGTTGGCCAGCCACCACAGGGCTTGCTCGGCCTGGGGCGTGCCCATGTGTTCGGCCACCAGCCGCTGGGCCGCTTTCATGGACTCGGGCTTGGCGGTTTCGTCACGGCTGGCGAGGTTCATGATGCCTTGCAGGTTGGCCGGCGCCGCGGCGCTCTTGCCGTAGATCTGGTCAAGGTCCAGGCGGGTCTTGAGCTCCTTGGCGTATTCCTTGAGAGCGTTCTGGAGCTGGGCAAGGCGCTCCCGGTTGGTGGCGTCGAAGGGCTGGCCCGGGAACTTCTGGATGGCCTCTTCGAAGGCGGCGGCGGTCTTGGCGTAGTCGGCTGGACGAATGTTGTCGAGGGAGACGCAGGCCATGCGCATGCAGTACTCGGCGTTGGTGTAGGTGGGTTCGCTTGCGGCGCGCTTGTAGGATTCGCAGGCCTTGTCATACTGCTTGAGGTCGTAGTACTGGATCGTGGCCACTTTTTCCCACGCTTGGGCGGCCCACAGGGTATTGGGGATCAGTTTCACGATCTCTTCAGCCACGGCAATGGCGTCGTCGAACTTCTTGAGCGCTCGCAGGGAGTCCATCTTGCGCAGGAGCATGTCGGCGCGGCGAACGGCCGGGGCGGTGGCGTCTTTGGCAAAGCGGTCGCAGGCGGCGATGCGCTTGTCGTGCTGGTTCAGCCGCGAATAGGCGTCGGTGATCGCGTACCACAGGCCGTAGCGGTCCGAGTACGCGGCGTCGGCCAGCAGGCGCTCCGCGATGGCGATGCACTCTTCGTTTTTGTTCGTGTTGGCCGTGGCGTAGGTGGCGTAGCGCATCGAGCTGCATTTGTAGGCCGTGGGCCCAGGGAACGCCTTCTCGTGCGCCTGCGCCATGCGGATGCAGTTGTTGTAGTCGCACGCGTTGTAGTAGCTCACCGTGGCCATGTAGTAGCCGGCATCTTGGTTGCCATGTCCGGGGAAGTCCTTGAGGAAGGCCTCGAAGGCTTTTCCGGCCTCGGCGTACTTGGCGGCGTTGTAAAGCTGCTGCGCCGCGTTGTAGGCGTCCGATCCCGCCTTGTTCGGGTTAGCTTCCTGGGCAAGCGCCGACACACAGATTGCGCCGGCCATTGTCAGGAGCGCCACTCTCCATGCTGTTCTCATCATGGGTCCTTCCTCCAATGCCTTCCCAGTTGACAAGGCCGCCCTTGCGGGAGCATCTGCTGGCTTGGCGTCCTCGCGCGTTCGCCACCCCGGGCTGGGAAAAGACCCTGGACTGGCGGTCCGCACTGGCGGCGGACAGTTCAAGTCTATGATAGCGGTCCAGGGCGCAGAGTCAACCCTGTTCTTCCGCGCTGGATTCGGGACTTCGGGACTTGGCAGGTTGTGGATGGCGCCTTTTGGGAGGCCATGGCCTGGCGCATATGTCCGGCCACGCGCAAGGCGTTGGGCCGGCTCGATGACTGCCGTTTTGCGACCGCCGCGTGGAGCGCGAGCCGTTCTGGCCCATGGATCGGGAGAGCGAAATCGCCGTGTTGAGGATCTCGGGTTGATTTGAGGCGGGGAATCACGGAGAATGCGCGAGTGTGGTGTTTTGGAAATGCTTTGCATTTCCAAAACACCACAGGGCGGGCTAACTCGATACTTTAGACGCGTCAAGTGCAGGGTTTGTGTCGTGTAGTGTTTTAGAAATAGCAAAGCTATTTCTGAAACACTACACGAGGTTGTGTCGGATTCAGGCAGTAAGGGATGACATGGCCAGCGCCAACGAACGGATCGCGACCGCCATTCGCGAAGGGATCAGCGCTGGGGTGTACCGGCCGGGCGAACGCCTGACCCACCGCAAGCTGGCCCAACAGCTCGGGGTGAGCATCATCCCCGTGGCGCAGGCGCTGCGCCGGCTGGAGGCGGCCGGGTTGCTGAGGCGCATGCCCGACGGCGGCACGTGCGTGCCGGACATGGACCGCCGGCAGATCGAGGGCGCCTATGTCCTGCGCGAGGTTTTTGAGGGCGTGGCCGCGCGGCTTTGCGCGCAGAACGCCACGGACGAGGACCTGGCCGTGCTCAAGGTGCGCCTGGACCGGCTGCTCGACCGCATCCGGCGCGGCGAGAACCGGCTGGAGGAGGAGCGCGCGTTCCACCGCGGCCTTGTGGAGTTTTCCCATCTGCCCATCCTGGCGCAGTTCCATGAGAACATCGCCATGATCCAGGGGGTGTACGCGTCGAGCCCGGAGAGGGGTCTGCGCCAGGGCTGCGATGATAGGTCCGAGGCCAGCCACGCGGCGCTGCTGGAGGCGATTGTGCGCCGCGACGGCGACGAGGCCGAACGTCTGGCGCGTATTCACGTGCGGCAGGCGCTGGAGTTGGTGAGGCAGGGGGTTGGGGCCGCGCCGAGCAAGCCAGCGGCCGGCAAGGACGCATCCCGCGGCCAAGAGCGTCCGCGTCGGTCCCGGCGCAAGGCTGGAGATGGCTCAGAGGCGAAGGGCGGCTGACACAACCTGCTGGCTAGTGATTAGTTGCGGAAATTGACGCGCCAATTTCCGCAACTAATCGCAGGCAACCGGCAACACTAGCTTGCGGCAAGCCAGCAGGTTGTGTCAGAAGTGCTTGCTTGCGGAAATGTGCGGCTATTTCCGCAAGCAAGCACTAGTATCGGGAGGCTGGTTGCGGGCTGCTGGGGCACGGCGTGCCGTGTCCCCGCGGAAGCCAGGGGATGGCACTGGCAGACACCTCAAAATCCGCAAATCCCAGAATTTTTCCCAGCCACCTTAAGTTGGCGCCAAACAAAGGGTTAGTTCCTCGGCGCCCGTGGTTTTTGGGCCAAAACACCTTATCGCTTTGCGTATTAATGGAGGGGCCTGGGTTTTGTGGAGCCGCGCGTTTGTTCCGGAGACACGTTGCGATCCCGCCTTTGGCGGGCTGAGGCGCTGTGTCCCCGCCGACGCGGCGTCTTTTTCAACGGGCCGCTAGATGCAAGTTAGTGTTGCCCGTAGCCCGCGATTCGTTGCGGAATTTGGCGCGCCAATTTCCGAAATGAATCACTGGCCGCCGCCTCTGGCGGTGTCGGGGATGGGGGGCAGCCAAAGGCCCCAACGGCCGGGACGCGCGATTGACGGGGTTCCACCCGGCTGTTAGCATTCTGCGCCAGTCGTCGCTCTTGAGGGAGGCGCTGGCATGGAGACGTTGGCGGAGCTGCACCGCAAAGTCGTGTTCGGCCAGTCGGGGGGGCGAATCATCTGGCAGCCGCGCGTGGGGTGCTGGTACGCGGACAAGATGTTCAGCGGTGAGGGGCTGCCGGCGCCGTACACGGGCATGGACCGTCCGGCGCTGTTTCGGGCGCTGGGGTGTTCGGCGCGCATCTATGAATACAACGCCTGCTTCAAGGCCGTAGAGCACCCGGCGGTTCGGCGCGAAGAGCGCAAGGTGAGCGAGACCGACACGGAGATCGTGTTCCACACGCCTCTGGGCCGGCAGACGCTGGTGAACCGGACCTCGCCCAACACGTTCGCGGTGAGCCACCCCAAATGGCCAATCGAGACGCTGGACGATTTGCGCGTGGCTACGTGGCGCGCGGAGAACACAGGGTGGCGCTGGGATCAGGCGGCTTTTGACCGGGTGAAGGCGGAGTGGGGCGACCTGGGCGCGCCGACGATGTACATGCCCCGCGTCAACGTGCAGGACCTCTACATCAACCAGATGGGCACGGAGCGCGCCATCTACGCGGTGTGCGACTGGCAGGCGGAGATCGAGGCTTATTTCCGCGCGCTCGACGCGTGCCACGAGCGGCTGATGGACGTGATCGCGGCTTCGCCCATCGAGATCATCAACTTCGGCGACAACCTGCACGCGGGCACGCTGTCGCCGGCGTGGTTCGTCAAGTACGTGCTGCCGGCGTATCAGCGGCGGTGCGAGCGTCTGCACGAGGCGGGCAAGTTCTGCCACGCGCATTGGGATGGCGACACGGGGCCGCTGCTGCCGTTTGCGCGCGAGACAGGGCTGGACGGCATCGAGGCGATCACCCCCCAACCCCAGGGCGATGTGACGCTGGAGGAGGTGAAGGACGCGCTGGGGGACGAGTTGTTCCTGATTGACGGCATCCCGGCGGTGTACTTCGACCACACGTTTCCTGAGGAGACGCTTGCCGCGTGCGCGCGGCGGATCATTGATCTCTTTGCGCCCAAGCTGGTGTTGGGGATCAGCGATGAAATCTCGTCCACGGGCGATATCGAGCGCATCCGGCTGGTCGGCGGGATCGTGGACGATTACAACAGGCGTATCGCCGCGGCGGGCGCGTGAGACGCGGACCCGGCGCCCGCTGCGTTGTCCATCCAGGGATGAGGTTCTCCGATGAGCGTTCGAAGACGTCTGTATCAGGTGCTTCTGCCCAGGAACGAGGCAGACCCGGTGAGCCGGTGGTTCAACTTCTCCATCCTGATTCTGATCTGTCTGAACATGCTGTTCATCATCCTGGAGTCGGTGCGCGCGCTTCGCGGCAGTCTGGGCGCGTTTTTCGACACGTTTGAGCACATCAGCGTGACTGTGTTCGCGCTGGAGTATGTGGCGCGCCTCTGGACGTGCGTGGAGAACCCGAGGTTTGCGCGGCCCGTGGTGGGCCGGTTGCGCATGGCGTTTTCGCCGCTGCTGATCATTGACCTGCTGGCGATTCTGCCGTTCTACCTGCCGTTCACGGGCTTGGACTTGCGGGCGTTGTGGACGTTGCGGCTGTTCCGTCTTTTCCGCGTGGCCAAGCTCTTCCGCTATTCGAGAGCGCTGCAGACGCTGACCAGGGTGCTCTGGAAGAGCCGGTCGGAACTGGCCGCCGCGACGTTCGCTATGCTTCTCCTGGTCATTCTCTCGGCGACGCTGATGTACCACGCGGAGAACGATGAGCAGCCGGAGAAGTTTTCGAGCATCCCGGCGTCCATGTGGTGGGCCGTGGCCACGCTGACGACGATCGGCTACGGCGACATCTGTCCGGTGACGCCCCTGGGCAAGCTGCTGGGGTCGTTCATCATGATCCTGGGCGTGGGCATGTTCGCCATTCCGACCGGCATCTTGGGCGCGGGCTTCGTGGAGGAGTTCCGCGGCCGCCGTCTTCAGGCGCACACGTGCCCGCGTTGCGGCAAGCGGTTCCTGAAGGACGGGGCGCCGACGACGGTGGACCGCGGGGGCGCGAGGTAGGGATGGGTTGCGGAAATTGGCGCGCCGATTTCCGCAAGCAAGCGGCAGGGCGGCGGCGAGAGGCGGAAGGGACCAGAGCGACGGCGGGGATGAGCGGAGAGAGGGCGCCGACATGAAGAACTGGGATTCTTTTTCCTGGGGCGTGGCGCGGTTGTGGGCGCTGGCGGCGGCGTGCGCGGCGCTGATGCAGGGGATGACGTTGTGGCTGGAGGCGGGGATTTGGCGCATGCCGGGGAACCTGGGCAATTGGGATCGCACTCGCGCCATGCTGCCGGCCGGCCCGTCGGAGGAGCCGTTTTTCTTCGCCGTGGCGGGCGATGCGTCGGGCCATGCGACCTTTGAAGGGCTTTTCGGCCGCCTGAAGCGGGAGCGGCTCGCGTTTCTGGCGCTGTTGGGTGATTGCGCGCGCAACGGGAGCGAGGGAGATCACCGTTTCTTGCAGCGGCTGTGGTGGCGGCGCCGGCCGCCGTTTCCCGTGTTCTACGCGGTGGGCAATCACGACGTGGACCCGCAACGCTTCCCCGTGACGCGGTTCGAGGAGGTCTATGGGCCGACGAACTTCACGTTCGAGTATCGGGGGTGTCTGTTCGTTGTGCTGCGCGCATTGCCGCTGCCGCGCTACTCGACGGAGGGTACGATCGCCTTTTTGAAGGCGCTGGCGGACAAGGGGCGGGCGGGCTATCGGCGGGTGTTCGTGTTCATGCACGTGCCGCCGGATGTGTCGGGGGAGTGGAAGGCGCGGCCGCTGGAGAACGGGGCGCGGCTGGCGGAGCTGTTCGAGAAGCTTGGCGTGGACTACGTCTTCACCGGCGACTACCACGGCTTGGCGCGGGCGAACGTGCGGGGGGTGAACTACGTCGTGACCGGCGGGGGCGGCAGCCGGCTCAAGGCGGCGAGTTATGGCCGGTTCCACCACGCGGTGGTGGTCGGCGTGGGGCCGGACTGGGTGTCGGAGCGGGTGATCGCGGGCGAGGCGCGGAGCGACTGGACGCTGGCCGCGGTGGAGCTGTGGATGGCGCGGGTGGAGCCTTGGCTGGGCCGGGGCGGGGTGTGGGTGGTGGCGGCGGTGGCGGCAGCGGGGGCCGGGGCGTGGGCGGTGGGGCGGCGCGCGCGCCGCGTCCGGCGCGTCGGACAGGTCTGACAAGTCCGGCAGGCCGGACGGAGGATGGCTGGTTTACCAGCCCGCGTCGTCCGGATAGACGTTGGCGTACTTGATGCTGCTCCTGGGCTCGGCCATCATGGGCGCTACGGTGTCGCGCCAGCGCTTGTAGTGGGGCGTCTCCTTGTGGGCGGCCGCGGCGTCCGTGGTCTTGTAGACTTCGACCAGGACAAAGCGGGTGGGGTCGTCGAGCTGCTGGACCACGTCGAAACGCGCGACGCCCGGTTCCAGGACGCTGTTGCGGGCGTTTTCGAGGGAGGCCTGCTTGAAGGCTTCGACGCTATCGGGCTTGGCGTGGACAAAGACGTGGACGATGAACATGGGGCGCCCTTTCTGTTGGCTGGACCGCCAGGATTCTGCGGCGCCGGACGGCGGACGTCAAGGGGCGAAGGCGGGGACAACCAGGGAGGGACGTGGCGCGGCGGTTTGGCGGAGCGGGGGATTGGGAGTAGAATGAGCCGGTTGGCGCGGGTGAGAACGTTGAGTGACAAGGGCGTGGCGCATGATCGAACGCAAGACGATTGAGTCGGCGATGTATGAGGCGGTGAAGCTGGCGGCGACGCGCATGCCGCCGGACGTGCTGGCGGCTCTGCGGAGGGCGTTGGACGAGGAGACAGACCCTCTGGCGCGGCGGCACTTGGAGGTGAGTCTGGACAACGCGGCCTCGGCTGAACGCGGGGAGGGGCTGGTTTGCGCGGACACGGGGTTCCCGCTGTTCTTCGTGACGGCCGGGGCTGGGACGCAATTGGAGGGGGGGTTCGGGTCGCTGTGGCCGGCGGCTCGGGCGGCCACGGCGCGGGCTACGGCGGAAGCCTTTTTGCGGCCGACCATGGTGGACCCGTTGTCGCGCGCCAACCCGGGCGACAACGTGGGGCCGGGCATGCCCAAGGTGGAGTTGCGCTTCGACGGCCAGGGCGCGGGCCTGGAGATCGTGGCCTGCCCCAAAGGCGGCGGGTCGGAGATCTTCGGCACGTTCTACCGGATGTTGTTTCCGTCGGACGGGGAAGCGGGCATTCTGAAGTTCGCGCTGGACTCGATTCGCGAGGGTTGCTACGCGGGCAAGATATGCCCGCCGGCGATTGTGGGCGTGGGGGTGGGCGGGACCGCGGACTTGTGCATGAAGCTGGCCAAGGAGGCGGCGCTGCTGCGGCCTGTGGGCAGCGTGAACCCGCACCCGGCCGCGGCCGCGCTGGAGGCGAAGCTCTTCGCGGCGTGCCGGGCGCTGGGCGTGGGGCCCATGGGCGCGCGGGGGGTGAACGCGGTCATGGCCGTGCACGTGGCCACGGCCGTGACGCACACGGCGGCGCTGCCCGTGGCGGTCAACGCGCAGTGCATGGTGGGCCGGCGGTGGAAGGCGGTCGTGTCGGCGGACAACCTCGTTCGTTACTCGGGAGATTTCCAATGAGCGCCTTGTTGACGGATTTGCGGCTGCCGCTGAGTGAAGAGACGGCGCGCGGCCTGGCGCTGGGGCAGATGGTGACGGTGAGCGGGCTGATGTTCACGGGCCGCAGCCGGTTTCACATTCGCGCTATTCAGGATAACGTGTTGCCGCCCATCCGCTTTGACGAGATCAACGCTTTCTTCCACGTGGGGCCGGTGATGCGGCAAGTGGGCGGCGAGTGGCAGGTGGTGAGCTGCGAGCCGACGTCGAGCATCCGCTTCGAGCGCTACGGCCCGGACGTGGTGCGGCGGCTGAAGCTGCGGGCGCTGCTGGGCAAGACGACCATGGGACCGGGCACGGCCAAGGCGCTGGCCGAGGTGGGCGGGGTGCACCTTTCCAAGATCGGCCTTTGCGGCAATGCCCTGGCGCGGCGGATCAAGAAGGTCCACGCCGGGTACTTTGTCGAGGAACTGGGCAAGACCGAGGCGACGTGGGTCTTCGAGGTGGAGCGGTTTGGGCCGTTCTTTGTGGACATGGACGCGAGGGGCGCGAACTATTTCGAAGACTTGGACCGGGCCGCGCGGGAGCGGATGGCGGAGCAACTGGAACGGCTGGGCGTGCCGCGGGACTACGCGTGGACCAGCGTGAGCGGGGAGGGATGTGAGGCGCAATAACGGCAAGGGCGGCGAGGACGAATCGTTACGCGGCGCGTTGACAGGCTGTTAGAGGCAGGGCTATAATCGTCCAAATCGTGTCTTTGCAGGGAAGGCGTCACATGCCTCAAGAGCGTATCTTGACCACCGGCAACGAAGCCGCGGCTGAGGGGGCTATCCACGCCGGGTGCAGGTTTTACGCAGGCTATCCCATCACTCCGCAGAACGAGATTACGGCCCACATGGCGGAACGTATGCCAGAGGCGGGCGGCACGTTTATCCAGGCGGAGAGCGAGGTGGCGGCCATCAACATGGTCTTCGGCGCCTCGGCGGCGGGCCAGCGCGCCATGACTTCGTCCTCTTCGCCGGGGATCAGCCTCAAGCAGGAAGGCATCAGCTATATGGTGGGCGCGGAGCTGCCGGGCGTGGTGATCAACGTCCAGCGCGGCGGTCCGGGGCTGGGGGATATCTCGCCGGCGCAGGGCGACTATTTCCAGGCGACCAAGGGAGGGGGCCACGGCGATTACCACCTGATTGTCCTGGCGCCTGACTGCGTTCAGGAAATGTATGACTTCACGCGGCTTGCGTTCGATCTGGCGGACAAGTACCGCACGGTGGCGATGGTCATCGCCGATGCGCGCGTGGGGCAGTTGATGGAGCCGGCGGTGTTCCGGCCGGCCATCCCGCCGCGGCCGGCGCCCGGCTGGGCGTTGACCGGCGCGGAAGGCCGGGAGAAGCGGATCGTGAGGTCGTTTTTCTTGGAAGCGGGCCTGCTGCCCAAGCACAACGAGGGCTTGCAGCGCAAGTTCATGGCCATCCGCGAGGCGGAGCCGCGCTTCGAGGAGATCGACCTGGAAGACGCGGACGTGGTGTTGGTGGCCTATGGCACGTCGTCGCGCGTCAGCAAGGAAGCCATGCGCGAGGCGCGCGGCCAGGGGCTGAAGCTGGGTCTGCTGCGTCCGCTGACGCTGTGGCCGTTCCCCGACAAGGCGGTGCGGCGCTGGGCGGAGAAGGGCAAGCCCTTTCTCACCGTGGAGATGAGCGCGGGGCAGATGGTGGAGGATGTGCGGCTGGCGGTGGAGGGGCGGACGGCTGTGGCGCACTGCGGCCGGCCGGGCGGCGTGACGCCTGCGACGGTGGAGGTCATCGAGGCTGCGCGGCGGATGCGGGACGCCGCGCGGAGATAAGATAATGACGATGCTCTACGAGCGGCCCGAGACGCTGACGGAGGCGAAGACGCACTATTGCCCTGGCTGCGGCCACGGCATCACCCACCGTCTGCTGGCCGAGGTGTTGCACGAGCGGGGCTTGCGCGGCCGGACGATCGGCATTGCGCCGGTGGGGTGCGCGGTCATCGCCTACGACTACTTGAACGTGGACATGAGCGAGGCGGCGCATGGCCGTGCGCCAGCCGTGGCCACGGGCATCAAGCGCAGCCTGCCCGACCGGATCGTCTTCACCTATCAGGGCGACGGCGACCTGGCCGCCATTGGCATGGCGGAGACGATCCACGCGGCCAACCGGGGCGAGAACTTCACGATTATCTTTGTGAACAACGCCATTTATGGCATGACCAACGGCCAGGTGGCGCCCACTACGCTGGTGGGCATGCGCACCGCCACCACGCCCAACGGCCGCGACCCCAAGCGCTTCGAGGGGTCGCCCATCCGCATGTGCGAACTGCTGAACACGCTGGACGCGCCCGCGTATCTGGAGCGCGTGTCCGTCAGCGGCCCGTCGCGCGTTCGCCAGGCCAAGAAGGCCATTCACCACGCCTTTGAGACGCAGGAGCAGGGCAGAGGCTTCAGCTTGGTGGAGGTGCTTTCGCCTTGTCCGACCTATTGGCGCAAGCCGCCGGCCGAGGCCATGAAGTGGATCGAGGACGAGATGATGAAGGTGTTCCCTCTCAAGGTCTTTAGAGACTGGGCCGGCCAGTGACCGAGCGCGTGATCATGGCGGGGTGGGGCGGCCAGGGCATGATGATGCTGGGCAAGCTGGTGGCCTGGATTATGATGCAGCAGGGCAAGCATGTCTCGTATTTCCCCTGCTACGGCGCCGAGGTGCGGGGCGGATCGGCCCATTGCCACCTGGTTTTCAGCGACGAGCCCATCCACTCGCCCGTGGTGGAGCACGCGGACACGATCATTCTCATGAGCCAGCCCGCGTACACGCGGTTCCGCGGCCGGCTGAAGCCGGATGGGCTGCTGCTTTCCAACGCCACGCTGGTGGAAGGGGCGCAGGCGGAGCATGCGCAGCGGCTGATCTCGGCGCCGGCTTCGGCCGTGGCCGACGACCTGGGCGACACGCGCGTGGCGAACATGGTGATGCTGGGCGTGTATAACGCGGTGAAGCGCTTCGCGCCCGACGAAGCGGCGCTGGCCGGCATCGAAAAGGCCTTCGCCGGCGCAAAGCCGGCTGTAAGACACATCAACATCGAGGCCTACGGCCGGGGCATGGCGCTGGCGATGGAGTTGATGGGGAAGGGGTGAGCGGGGGGAGGCGGACGGCCGGAAACCACTCATCTTCGCCTATCAGCACGGATGGAACGGCGGACGGCAGACCGTGACGGGGGAACGACGCAGGGCCAGGAGAACGGCGGGGACACGGGGCAGATGGCGAGCATCATGGGGGTGGCGCGCCCGCGCTCCGGCGCCGGCGGACGGCGCTACCGTAGGCTCATGATAATATCCGCCAGCTTGCGGGGGTCGTGGCGCAGGATGTCCTGCTTTTCCCACAGGATGCGCTTTTCGTCCACGGCTTCGACAATGTCGGCGCGGACGACGTTGACGCCGAGCCGGGG
>CAYYEE010000097.1:0-11391 GCA_964470775.1 uncultured Planctomycetota bacterium
CGCCAGGGCCAGAGCGGCCAGCAGCAAAGTGGGCGCCAGGCCAGCCCCACCGCGCAACGGGAAAGTCCTCAGTTCAGGCATGGACACAGTCTCCTCTTTGGGGGTGTCGAACGGCTCGGACCTGTCGGACGGGCCGGAGATTGGGCGCGGCGCCGCGTCAGTTGTTGACGCCCACGTCCACGCCGCCGGCTTCGTCGAAGTTGTGCCAGATCATGGCGCCGCCTTGCCTGAGCTGGGCAGGCGTGGCGACAGGGAGGCCGCCAGCATCTCTGGCGTCGGTGAAGTCGGTGATGGTGGTGGTGCAAGAGCCCATGTATGAGCCTTGGATATAGGTGCTGAGAGGCGCCCAGTACATGATCTTCTGCTGGGGGTCGCCATACCAGGCGACGTGGCCGTCGCCGTAGGCGATGGTGTATCCGTCGCGGTGGCCCTGGGCGCCGAGACCCGGGATGCGCTGCAACATGCCCAGCGACTTGCCGAAGGCGTCGGCGGCAAAGGCGCGGCCGCTGAGCTGGCGCTGGGTCTTGAACACGGGCTCGCCGTCCTTGAGATACTGGCTGGGCCGGGTGTAGGCCAGGCGGGCGCTGGACTGGTCCTCCTGGTTGGTCGAAGAGGTGTAGACATAGAGCTGGGCGGACTGCAAGCGGTAGGCGTAGTGGCCCTGGACCAGAAGCGCGTAGGCGCCCACGGTGCTGTGATAGCCATAGGGCACAAGCCCTTCCCATTCGCCATAAAGCATGGCGTTCTTGTCAAAGCCGCCGGCCTTCTGACAATCGCCCACGCTCAGGGCGCCCTTGGCGGTGGTGGGCACAGTGCCGTAGTTGCTGATGTTCGCGCCGGCGTAGACGTGGTCGCCCAACATGCCGTCGGACGAGGGGCAGAAGAAGGACCGCACGTCGGGCGTGTAGCCGGCGCTGACGAGGAAGCCGAGGCCGACGGGCGTCATGTTGAGCTTGCCCGCGGTGTACTTGACCAGGCCCCCCACCTGCTGGCCGATGCTGGGCGAGCCATAGGGACCGTAGCGGTAGTAGGTGTTGCGGTTGGCGGAAAAGAGGGTGCGGCCGAGACGGTGGGGACCTAAGAACTGAGTGCGGACACACTCACTGTTCGTTGCGGGGAAGTAGGTGTAACAGACGCTCTCGTCGGCGTAGCCGAAGTACTCGCTCTTGGAGGGGACGCGGGCATCCTTGTACATGCCGGGTTCGAGGTTGTCGCAGACATAGCCGGAGCCGGGGTAAGTGGGGCTGGCGTTGACGCCCCAGGCGGCCCAGTTGGGCACATAGCCGCTGTAGTCGCCGGCGTAGGCCGTGAAGGCGGTGGCGATCTGCTTGAAGTTGGCCGAGCACGAGGAGCGGCGGGCCTTTTCGCGAGCGGCCGACAGAGCGGGCAGGAGCATGGCGGCGAGGATGGCGATGATGGCCACGACGACCAACAGCTCGATCAGCGTGAACGCGCGACGGAACGACGCGGCGAGGCGGGTAGCTTTGCGCATGGCTGTATGACCTCCATCTCCGTGGCTGCGACGGTCCATCTTGTCCGTGCGCGGTCACGCCGGCGGCGCGCAGGAGGACCTCTCGATGAGCTTGACCGGGAAGAGGGCCGGCTCTATGGCGACGCGGCCGTGTTTTACGGCGTCAAGCAGCCGGCGCGCGGCTTCGGCGCCCATGGCGGCTTTGTCGAACGACACCGTGGTGAGCGGCGGGTTGGTGGAACCACTTGAGGTATCGGCGAAACCGATGAGCGACAGGTCCTGGGGCACACGCAGGCCAGCTTCTCGCGCGGCTTCGAGGGCCATGAGCGCCACGCCGTCGTGGACCGCCAGGATGGCCGTGGGACGGCCGGCGCCGCGGAGCAGAACGCCGGGGACCACGGGCTTTTGGTAGGGCATGATGGACATGTGCTCTGGGACAAAGGCGCCCTTCTCGCGCATAAAAGCCTCGTAGGTCTGCGCCCTGAGCTCATAATCGGTGAAGCGCGCGTCCAGACCCACGAAACCGATGCGCCGGTGACCCAGGTCCCACAGGCGCCGCAAGGCCAGCCGCACTCCTTCCTCGTCACGCGGCTCGATGCTGTTGGCCTCCTGGCCCTGGAAACGTCGGCCGCAGGTGACAAAGGGCATGCGCCTCAGGACCTCCCACGCCGCCGGGCTGAGCGCGCGCATGGCCCCGATGAGCAGGGCGCCGCACACGCGGCCCTCGGAGATCATGGGCGGGAGACCTGTCCCGTGGTCGGCCGGGTCGCCGAGCGAGAGAACGCACATCCCGCCTCGCTTGGTGAGCTCGGTCTCGAAGCCCACCATCATCTCGCTGAAGTAGGGGTTGTTGAGGACGTCGCGATTGCGGAACCCCACGATCCAGAGCCCAAGAGTCGTCAGCGCGGGGCTCTTGGGGGACGCAGGCGCTTGGGCGACAAAGGTGCCACGGCCGACAAAACGGCTGACTCGGCCGTCTTGCTCCAGCCGGAGCAGGGCCTCGCGCACGGTGACCCGGCTGACGCCAAGTTGCATGGAAAGCTGGCGCTCGGAAGGGAGCTTCTGCCCGGGCGGTTGGAATCTGAGGGTCTCTTCCAGCCGCGCCATGACCTGGTCGGCCAAGGGGGCAGTGCTGGCAAGGCGTGCAGGCTGCGCGGCTAGGGTGGACAAGACGCGCTCTCCTTGAGGCCAAGCGAATGGCCATACCGGTATGACCATTTGGTATTATAGCGTCAGTTGGGGGTGAGTCAAGTTTTTTTGGGGGAGGAGGAGCCGACGACGATGGGCACGGGCGCGTGGCGCGAAGCCGCGAGGAGAGTGGGCGCAATGCGGCTGTGCCGTGCTATACTAAAACGATTAGTTGCGGAAATTGGCGCGCCGATTTCCGCAAGCATGCGCTTAGCGCCTCTGACACGCGATTCTCTCCACCTGTGAGGTAGCGGATCCATGATGAACGACCTTCTGAAATCCTACTCGGACCTTCCGGACGTCTGGGGCGAAGGGGCGTTGTTCGCGTTCTCGGGCATGGACGGCGCGACGTGCGCGGCGTCGGGGTTTGTGGGCACGCTAGGCGCGGCCAAGGGCAGCTTTCTGTTCCACACGCCCAAGCGCAGGACGTTGACCTTTGCCTTTGAGGGCGAGGCGCGTGTGCGCGTTGCGCTGAGCGACGCGGTGGCGGCCGAAACGGCGGCGGGCGAGTTGCTGGTGACATATGCGTCGTGGCACACGCTGGTGGGCGTGATGCCCGACAAGGCCGTGTGCAAGCTGGTCATGGAAGACGGCCCCGAGGCGGAGCAGCAGGGCCGGTTCTGGGTGTCGGAAGACAAGACCGCTCCGGACGCGCTGGTGGGCGCGGGCCGGGGCCGGCAGTTCAGCCTGGCCTATGGCGCCACGGTGGAAGAAGCGCAAAAGCGGGCCCAGGCTGGGCTGGAGATGAACCAGTGGGAAGTGGCGGCCAAGCGGCTGGCCGCGTTCCGCAAGCTGCCGGCGATCACGGTTCAAGACCCAGGCCTGCGCCGGCTGGCGGCCAAGAGCTTCAGCGTCATGCGCGTCAACACCTTGTCCGCCGAAGGCGCCATGCGCCAGGCGTGGTCCACGCCCGACCGTGTGCCGCACAAGGATATGTGGTTGTGGGACTCGGTGTTCCATTCGCTGGCCATGGATCATGTGGACCCGCGGCTGTCGTGGGAGCTTCTCAAGAGCGTGCTGGATACGCAGGCGCCCGACGGGTTCATCGCGCACCAGACTTCCGTGGCCGGCAAGTCCTCGAACGTGACGCAGCCGCCGCTGCTGGCGTGGGGCGTGTGGCAATGCTACCGCGCGCGCAAGGACCGGCCATGTCTGGAGTACGCGCTGCCGCGGCTGGAGGCGTATCTGGAATGGAACCTGAAGAACCGCGACACCAACCACAACGGGCTTCTCGAATGGAAAATGCACGAGAACGCGCGGTGCCGCTGCGGCGAGTCCGGACTGGACAACTCGCCCAGGTTTGACAGCGGCGCGGTGATGGACGCGGTGGACTTTTCCGCCATCCAAGCGCACGACATGCGCTGCGCGGCGCGCATCGCGGCGGAGATGGGCATGAAGAGCCGCGCCAGCCGCTGGAACGACCGCGCCGCGGCCATGGAGGCCAAAGTTAACGAAAAGCTGTGGGACGAGACGGACGGGTTCTACTATGACCGGAAGGTGGACGGCGAGCTGGTGAAGGTGAAAGCGGTGAGCGGGTTCTTCCCGCTGCTGATGGACGACGTGCCCGCGGCGCGCGTGGACAAGCTGGTCCGCGCCCTGAACGACCCGGCGCTGTTCGCCACGGCCTGCCCCGTGCCGTCCGTGGCGCTGTCCGAGCCCTCGTTCGGCACGGACATGTGGCGCGGTCCCATGTGGGCCAACACGAACTTCCTGGTCATCCTGGGACTGGCGCGTCACGGCCGAATGCAGGAGGCGCGCGCCCTGGCCGGAAAGACGGTCGCCATGATCCGCAAGCACTATGAGCGCGCGGGCGTTCTGTTCGAGTTCTTTGACAGCAAGGATCAGACCCTGCCCGAACGCATGGACCGCAAAGGCCCTTGCGACCCGCCCTACAACATCCGCAAGAAGGTCCACTGCATCCGCGACTACCACTGGACCGCGGCTGTGGCGCTGTGCCTGATCCTGGACCCGAACCTGGCGGGCATGGCGCGGTAGGAGGCGCGCGGAGACGGTGGACGGCGTGGACGAGGCGAAACGGCGCTGTCCTTGCGCCGTCCGGGTCCTTGTGGTCCTTTGCCCTGCCTTGCGCGGTCATGGCGCCTGGGCTAACATGCTGGCGCCATGACCAAGCCCATCCGCGTCCTGCATGTCATCGCCACGCTGGACCCCCACGGCGCCGAGCGCCAGATGGCGGCCTTGTGCGCGGGGCTGGACCGGCGGACCTTTGAGCCGAGCGTCTGTTGTCTGACGCGCGGGGGGCCGCTGGAGGCGGAGCTGGCCGCGGCGGGAGTGCCCGTGGAGGCGCTGGGCAAACGCGGCCGGTTTGACGCGAGCGTGTTGTGGCGGCTGGCGCGGCGGATCCGGCGGCTGCGGCCCGCGATTGTGCACACGTGGCTCTTCACCGCGAACTTCTGGGGCCGTCTGGCGGGCGCGCTGGCAGGGGCGCCGGCTCTGGTCGCGTCCGAGCGCGCGGTTGATCTGTGGAAGACTTGGGCTCACCGGTGGGTGGACCGGCGCCTGGCGGCTCTGTCCGCGGTTGTGCTTGCCAACTCCGAGGGCGTGCGGCGCTTCTGCGTGGAGCGCATCGGCCTGGCGCCGGACAAGGTGCGCGTCATCCGCAACGGGCTCGACCTGGCGCGCTTCGACGCGGCGCTGGCCGCTGGACCGCTGGCCCCCCTGCCCGAGGCCGAGGGTCCCGTGGTTCTCTGCGTGGGCCGGCTGGAGGAGCAGAAGGGACACGTGTACCTGCTTCGGGCGCTGGCCGGGCTGGCGCGCGCGGGGCGCAGGCCGCGGTTGTGGCTGGCGGGCGGCGGGCCTTTGCGGGCGAGCCTGGAGGCGATGGCGCGCGAACTGGGCGTGGCGGCGCAGGTGGACTTCCTGGGCGGCCGGGATGACGTGCCGGCTCTGCTCAACCGGGCGGACGCGCTGGCGCTGCCGTCGCTGTGGGAGGGGCTGCCCAACGCGGTGATCGAGGCCATGGCCGCGTCGCGGCCCGTGGCGGCCACGGCCATCCCGGGCACGGACGAGCTGGTGACGCCGGAGACAGGCTTGCTGGTCCCGCCCCGCGACCCGGAGTCGCTGGCCGCGGCGCTGGCGCGGCTGCTGGACGACGCGGCGTTGCGCGCCCGCCTGGGCGCGGCGGGCCGGCGGCGGGTGGAGCGCGACTTCACGCTGGCGCGCATGATCGCGGAGACGGAAGCGCTCTACCAATCCCTGGCGGGTTGACGGCGCGGGGGGCATAGACTTAGGATGCAGATCGGCGCGGCGCTGGAAGTCTTGTTCCTTGCCGCCGGCCGCGCTGAACGTCCTTTGCAGGAGGTCTCTCATGAGCCGGCAGCATCAAGTCTCTTGCGCGCTGGTCATCGCGTCTTTCGTGGCGTTCGCGGTCGTGGGGTGCGGGCCGGCCGCGCCGTCGAGCCCCGCGCCATCGCCGGACAAGGGCGCCGCCGCTCCGGCCTCGGCCCCGGCGCCCGCGGCCAAGCCCAAAGCGCCCGCCAAGGAGCCGTCGTGGGAGAGCCAGACGGTGCTTGACGTCATCACTGTCGAGGTCCCTCGGGGCGCGGGATGGACTTCCGCGTTCGACACCTGGTACCGTGGCCAGCTCCCTGAGCCGCGCGCGCTGTTCGCCATACGGTCGGGTGGCGAGATCGCCACCATCCTCAAAGACGCCAAGGCCGTGTCCAAAGGCGCGACCACGCTGGCCGGGCTCAAGGCTACGCTCTACGAAGGGACCGATTCAAGTTGGGGGCCGATGAAGATGTGGGTGTTTGTGGACAAGCACCCCAAGACCAAGGTGGAGGTGGCCGTTGCCGTGGCGGGCGTGGCCCAAGAAGACAACAAGGCCACGCTGGACAAGATCATGCAGTCGCTGAAGGTTGACATGGCGGCCGCCAAATAGCGAAGCAGGGCCGGCGTTCGGGTTTTGCTCCGTGCGTTTCTTGCGCGGGCACTGGCGCGCTGGGGGTTATCGACGTACAATGGGAGATGGCGCAAGGCGCCTCGCAGGGATGGCGTAAGAGAAGGCCGGCGGCGCCGGATTTGAGACCCGCTGGACGCCTGTGGTGGTGATGATGCAAGAGAACAACTCGGCTCCTCAGGCCGCCAAAGAGCAGGCTGGCCGGTCGCGGCTGCTGGCGCTGCTGGCGTTGCTGGCGGCGGTGGCGTTGCTGCTGCTGGTGAGTCTGCGCCAGGGAGGCGCGGCGGGCCAGGCCCAGGCGCTGATGGACAAAGGCGACCAACTGGCGCGGGCTATCGTGGCGATGGCCAGCGACGGATCGAACGACCTTCTCGATCTGGCGTGGCAGGTGTCGGAGAATCTGCTGCAGAGCGCGCGATCGGGGCAGATCGGGTGGACGGAGATGGCCCGCGTGGAGGAGTTGATCCGCCAGGCGCAGGCCGCGGCGACGTTTGAGGCCAAACGCCAGGCGCTGGACCAGATGAACCGGCTCACCGAGCGGCGCAGGGCGATCCCTCGCTGAGCGGGAAGGCCGCGGGCGGAACGGGGCTTGGGCGCCTCGGGTGAGGGCCTGTCTCCGGGCCTTCCGCATCACGATGGCGGGCGGGACGCCTGCGCTCCGGCGGCGGCTATTCTTGAGGATGGTGACGTGGACCCACGACGCGAAATCGGGCTGAGGATTGAGGACATCGAGACGCCCGCGCTGCTGGTTGACGCGGACGCGTTGGAGCGGAACATCCGCGTCATGCAGGAGTTCCTGGCGCCCCTGCCCTGCCGCTGCCGTCCGCACGCCAAGACGCACAAGTGCCCGGTCATCGCGCGCAAGCAGGTGGCCGCGGGCGCGCTGGGCGTCACGTGCGCCAAGATCAGCGAAGCCGAAGTCATGGCCGACGGCGGCATCGAGAGCATCCTGATCGCCAACGAGGTCGCGGGCCGCGGCAAGGCGCGGCGGCTGGCCGAGCTGGCGCGGCGGGTGGAGCTGCTGGCCGCGGTGGACAACGAGGCGCCGGCGCGGGAGATGGCGGAGGCGGCGCGCGAGGCGGGCGCCACGGTTCATGTTTTGATCGAGCTGGACGTGGGCAACGGCCGCTGCGGCGTGGGTGAGGAGCGGGCGCTGGAGCTGGCTCGGCTGGTGGACACGCTGCCGGGTCTGCGGCTGCGCGGGGTGATGGGCTATGAGGGCTTCTGCTGCTACGTGGAAGACGCGGAGAAGAAGGCGGCGATGGTGCGCGAGGCGATGGGCCGGCTGATCGAGCTGCGGCGGCGGTTCCTGGCGGCGGGCTTGCCCGCGGACATCTGCTCGGGCAGCTCCACCAGCACGTGCCGCATCAGCGCGATGATGCCGGGCATGACGGAAGTGCAGCCCGGCAGCTACGTGTTCATGGACGGCCGCTATCAGACCGTGGCGCCGGAATTCGAGATCGCGCTGACCGTGCTGGCGTCGGTGATCAGCCGCAACGCGGAGCGGGTCATGCTGGACGTGGGCCGCAAGGGCATTGCCGACGACATGGGCATGCCCGCGGTGGCCGGACATCCCGAGTTGGAGGCGGACAAGACCAGCGAAGAGCACACGCGCGCGCTGGTCAAAGGCAAGTGCGATCTGCGCGTGGGCGACCAGGTCCGCCTCATCCCGCGCCATTGCTGTTGCACGGCCAACCTGCACAACTGGTATCATGTCGTCCGCGACGGCCGGGTGGAAGACGTGTGGCCTATCGCGGCCAGAGGCGCGTTCCGCTGAGGCAGGGCGCGACGGGCGGTCCCGCGGGAGGGATGGGAAGCATGGGACCTATGGGAAGGATGGATGGAATGAAAAAGGGCGAGCGATGAAAGACCTGACCGGCCGGGCGCCGACGCTGGTGGCGATTCTGGTGTGCGACATCATCATCCGCGACGAGCAGACCCACAACGTCAGCCTTATCGGCATCTTCAACACCATCCACTCGCCCAGCTTCCCCTGCATCCACCCCCGGATGCACGTCTTTGTGTCGCTGACCGACGGCCGCGGCGCGTGCACGGGGCGTTTGTGCCTGGTCAACCGCGAGTCGGAAGAGGTGCTGGCCGAGGCCGTGGGCCGCATCGAGTTCCCGCCGGACGCGCGGTCCGTGGTCGACATGAACTTCGAGATGCGCCAGACGCCTTTCCCCAAGCCTGGCAGCTATGCCTTTGACTTCTACGCCGAAGGTGAACTCATCGGGTCCCGGCCCTTCACCGTTGTCCAGTCCGCGCCGCCGGCCGCACCGGGGGAGAACTGAATGGCTTTCCCCCTGCTGACAAGGCGGTCCCGACTCATAAGGGAACCCACATGAAGGAACGAATCGTCTTTCGCGATGACTTCACGTCCTATCCCGTGGCGCCCATGATGAAGGCGGGCCTGCTGGAGGACCGCTTTGGTCCGTGGACCCAGACTTCGCACCACTACTCGTGGCACAGCAAGCGCGTCCCGCACTACCACGCGACGACTCTGCCGTGGCGCGTGATCGAGACGGCGGAGGGACGCTGTCTGGAGCAGCCGGAAGTCTGGCCGAACGTGGTGGTGTGCGCGGGCGACGCGGCGTGGGAGGACTACACGCTGGAGACGGAGGTCACCCCCCTTTCGCGCGGCCGTTGCGGCGTGCTTTTCCGTTACCAGACCAGCCGGCGCAACTACTACCTGGCCTTTGAGAACGGCAAGACGCTGTCGCTCTATCGCCGCGAGGACGACGAGCTGATCCTGCTGCGGAGCGTGGCCTGCCGCTACAAGACGCGCGCGCCTCAACGGGTGCGCGTGGCGCTGGCAGGGGAACGCATCAAGGTCTTCGTTGACCGGCTTCTCCGATTCAGCGTGTCGGACGGCGTCCTGCGGCACGGCAAGATCGGCCTGCGGACGGACGCGCCGGCGCGGTATGGCGCGGTGAGCGTGCGGATGGACAAGACGGCGCAGGCGCTGGTGGAGCGCAACCAGCGCGACACGGCGGCGCTGATCCGCCGCAAGAGCGCGGCGCTGCCCCGGCCCAAGGTGGTTCACGAGATCCCGATTTCGGCGCCGGCCGACTATTTCCACATGGACGATCTGGACGGAGACGGCAAGCCGGAGGTCGTATTTCTGGAGCAGGAGGTCCTTGGGCCGGACAACACGCGGGTGGCGTCGCTGGGCGCCATGACGCTGGACGGCGGGATTTTGTGGCGGGAGGGCCGGCCCGCCAAGAGCTGCTACCCCGTGCACAGCGACGTGGCGTTCAACATCGGCGACGTGAACGGCGACGGCCGCAAGGAAATCCTGGTGACGCGCGAGGGCATGTTGCAGATCGTGGACTCGTCAAACGGGCGCGTGCTCAACGAGACGCCCACGCCCCCGGCGCGCTACGGCTCCAAGGAGGTCCCGCACATCATCGGCGATTCCATCCTGCTGGCGGACCTGGCGGGCAAGGGCCGGCGCACGGACATCCTGCTCAAGGACCGGTACACGAACATCTGGGCGTACGACTCGCGACTGCGCCTGCTGTGGACGCGGGCGCTGAACACGGGGCACTACCCGCGCGCGGGCGACATCAACGGCGACGGCCGCGAGGAGGTGATGGCCGGGTACAGCATGTTGTCCGCGGACGGCGAGACGTTGTGGACCGTGCCCGGCAGCGACCCCTTGAGGAACTACTACCCCGGGCCAGAACACGCGGACAGCCTGTGGATCGGCCGGTTTGACGGAACGGCCGGCGGCCCCGTCCGCGTGGCCATGGCCGCGAGCGACATGGGCTTTCTGCTGCTCGACGCGGTCACGGGACGGCTGCTTGTGCAGGACAAGTGCGGCCACGCGCAGCACTTGGCCATTGCGCCGTTCCGCCGCGATCTGCCGGGCTGCCAATTCATCGTGGGATGCTTCTGGGGCAACCCGGGCATCATGACGGTCTATGACCACGAAGGCCGCAAGCTGCGCCAGAAGGAAATCCCGCCGCTCGGGCTGGTGGTACCGCTGGACTGGACGGGCGACGGGACCATTCACGCGCTGAACGCGAGGACCCTTGAGGTGGTGGACGATGAGTTGGACGTCGTGCTTCGCCTCAGCCCGCGCAAGGCCGCCTGCAAAAACGCGCGGCCCGTGACGGGCGACTTCCTGGGTCTCGGCCGCGACCAGGTTGCGGTGAGAGACGAGAAGCGCATTGCGCTGTTGGCGGCGGACCTGCCGGTGAAGCGCGGGCGGAGTCCTTTGGCGCACGACCACGAGAACTTCAACCTGTATGGCGCGTTCTACATGGACAAGCGGCCGGCGCAGTCTTGAAAAGGCGCTCCTGCCTCCGGATGCACACGCCGGCGGGCGAATCGCGGGGACGCTGCGCGCGGCGCGGGCGGATGGAGAGGGGTTCAACGCGGTGTTGACGCGCGGCAGCTACAGTCTGGGCGCGGCGATGACGCGGCCTTGCTCGCGGCTCTTGTCGGCGAGGAAGCCGATGAGGTGGCCTTGGATGGAGTCGTCGAGGCTGGTGCAGGAGATGGAGCGGGGCTGGCCGCGGACGAAGTGGACAAAGTCGGCCACGAGGCGCTCATCGCCGCCGCCGTGTCCGCCAAAGGCGCCGGTCATGTCGCCGCCGATGTTCAGGTCCACAACCTGCTCGCTCGTCTCGCGGTTGGGGCGCGGGTCGGCGTGGCGGATGACGAAGCGGCTGTCCTCGAGCACGCCCTGAATCTCGCCGCGCGTGCCGAGGAGGTGAATGGAGCGCGAGGGGCGGGCCACGCCGCCGACCATGTTGTGCGCGGCGACGCAGCCGGTGTCGAACTCGACAAGCACGCTCTGGTGGTCCACGAC
>CAYYEE010000098.1:0-11335 GCA_964470775.1 uncultured Planctomycetota bacterium
CTGAACGGCGCGATCCAGTTCCACTACATCCCCAACACGGACATCGAGAGCGAGTACAAGTATTGGGCCGTGACGGACGACCCGGCCACGGGCCGCCTGCGCCTCAAGCGCGGCGCCGTGCCGCCCAACATGAACTGGCGCCACGCTTCGGCCGGATATGAGTACTACTTCCGCCGCGCGGCCGATTCTCTGCGCGCGGGCGAGACGGACGACGCGGCGGGATTCCTGGGCACGCTGCTCCACTTCATCGAGGACTCGACGTTCGGCCTCCATGCCGTGGAAGGCACGGACGGGGTGGACATCTTTGTCCTGGACCGGTTCATCGAGCCGCCCGGCGGCGATCTGGCCCTTCGGCCGTCGTCGGTCATTGACTGCAAGCTCCTGCCTTTCGACATTCAGGGCTACCAGCCCCGGCTGCTCGGCCTGAAGCCGGCCGAGGCCGCATTCCATCTCTACACCGCTTGCGCCGAGGTCGTGGCCGCGGCGCGCAAGAAGCTCATCCCCATCGTCTTTCACGTCTACGAGAAGAACGAAGCGGCGGCCAACGCCTTGCGCCTGGCCATGCTTCAGGATTCGGCCCGCCTGTGCGCGGACGTGGTCTTCACCTGTTGCGCCATGGCCGGCGCCGGCTGGACCGCCGATCAAGCGGCGCGGCTGCAACAGGTGTATCTTTCGGACATGAAGCCTGTGCGCGAGCCGCGCGGCCTGTCCATGCCCTACCGGTTCATTACCATGCTGCGCGACGCGGCGCTGGACGCGGACCGGCGGGCTGTTCCCTTGCGCCTCAAAATCGACGGTCAGGAGACCGCGTTCGCCAAGGGCCTGGGCACTGGCTCGCACTATGACTACACGCTGGCGTGGGAGATTCCGGCCGGCGTCTACGACCGCTTCCGTTGCGCGGTGGGCGCGCACTCCACGCTCTCGCCCGACGGCGATTTCACGGCGTCGTTGACCATGAACGGCCGCGTGGAGGCCGAGGCGCGCTGCTGGCCGGAACGGCCCGCCGCGCGGTTCGGTTGCGGCGTTTCACACGGCGGCCTGCTGGAGCTCAAGGTTCGCTCGGGCGCCGGCATGGCTCTCAAGAGCAACATTGTCTGGGGGGCGCCACTGCTCACGCGCGCGCCCCTTCCCCAGGGAAAGGCCACATCATGAGCCGCGACCTTCTCAACCATCCCCGCCGCGATTGGCTGCGCAAGGGCATCATCAAGACCAGCCTTCAGGAGCCGCTGGCCTTTTTGCGCCGGCGCGGCGAAACGGCCGTGGACCCGCACGACGCCCACTTCGCGCCCTACACCGAAGCCCAGGTCCGCAAGTGGAAGAAGCAGGGCGTGAACCTGGTCATCGTGTCCGGGCAGAAGGGCGCGGGCTTCAAGGCCGAGAGAGAGAACATCGAGGCGTCGAAGAAGATGGCGCGGTTGTGCCACAAGCACGGCCTGCGCGTGGGCACGTACATCGGCGACACGCTGCTGACGGAGACGCTTTTCGACGAGTTCCCCGAGGCGCGCCAATGGGCGCAGATTGACGCTTGCGGCCGGCCTGTGCTGTACGCCGCCACCCAGCCTTTCCGCCAGAAAGGCTGCCGCAACAACCCCGGCTACCTGGGCTTTCTGAAAGAGGCCACGCGCGTTTGCGTGCAGGACATCGGGGTGGACTTCTTGCACTATGACAACATGTTCAACCGTTGGGAGCCGTATCTCTGTCACTGCGATCACTGCCGCGATGGGCTGCGCGCGTTCCTGCGCGCGAAGTACACCAAGGCGCAGTTGATGGAGCGGTTCGGCTTCACGGACGTGAACCTGATTGAGACGCCGCGCATCTGGCCGGGCCAGGAGCCCTGGCGCTGGGATCAGATTGGCGACCCGTTGACGCAGGAGTGGATTGACTTCCACTGCGAGGCGCTGGCCGCGGCCTATGGCGAGCTGGCCCGCTACGCGCGCTCGCTGAACCCGGACGTGACCGTGGAGTGCAACCCCTACGGTCTGGGCGCGGCGAATAACTTCCTGCGGCTGTATGTGGACCACCAGCGGCTGCTGCCCCACGGTGACGTGTTCTGGTCCGAGGAGCACGAGTACCCGCAGGTGATGCCCGACGGCGCCCTCTTGACCAAGGTTCGCAGCTACAAGCTGGCCCAGTCGCTGGGCCAGACGCTGTTCACGTACAACCTGCCCTATCGCGACGCCGGCCCAGCGGTCATCAGCGTGTGTGAGTCCTTTGCGTTCAACGGCGCCAATGTCCTCTTTCCCAGACCTGAGCACGGCCGAGCGCGCGCCCTGTTCGACTTCCACGCTAAGCATGAGGACCTCTATGTGGACACGACGCCGCTGGCCACCGCCGCGGTGTTCCGCCAGTTCCATACCCTCGCCTATCACACCACCACGCCGCGTTACGAAGTCCAAATGGCTGAGCAGGCGTTGATCCAGTCGCACACGCCGTTTGGCATGATCTTCGACCGCCAACTCGAGACCGCCGAGGAGTTCGGGGCGCTTGTCTTGGCCGACGTGCGCTGTCTGTCCGACGAGCAGATTCGCCTGATCCGCGCCATGGTCCGCAAGGGGCTGGGGCTGGTGGTGACAGGGCAGACCTCGCTGTGCGACCACTGGCTGCGCACACGCGGCGAGTTCGGACTGGCGGATGTGCTGGGCGTGAGCGATCCGGCGAAGGCGGCGTGGGGGCCGGTGAAGCGCGGCGCGTTCGGCCGGGGCCGCGTGGCCTATCTGCCCAAGCTGGAGCCGGGCGGCCCCTTCCGCGCTTACGATGCGTCCTTGGGCAACCTCTATCTCGACATTCACCGGCTGCCGCTCAACTGGCGCGAGTTCGCCGAGGCCGTGGCCTGGGCCGCGGGCGGGTTGCCGGTGGAGGTGGAGGCGCCGCCCACGGTGGTGTGCGAGTTCCTGCTCCAGAAGGGCAGCGGCCGGGCGCTGGTCCACATGGTCAACTATCAGCCTCTCAAGGAAGCCGCGGGCCTGCGCCTGCGCTTCCGCAAGGACCTGGTCAAGGGCAGGAAGCGGGCGCGTTTCGTGTCGCCCGATCCCGGCGCGGGGCCGGCTGGGTTCGAGTTCACGTCCGACGGCCTCGTGGTCACTGTGCCCAAGCTCGAAGCCTACGGCATCGTGGTTGTGGAATGAGCTCAGATCCGCGCCAGAGCGAGAGCAGCCGCCCCGCGTTCTCCGTCCGCTCCGCCGCCTTTGTCGTGGCCGGCCACGCGGGCCACGGCAAGACCGCTTTGGTCCGCGCGCTGACTGGCGCTCCGGAGGCTGCGCCCCGGACGACCACGCGCCTGCGCTGTTCCTTTGCGAGCCTGCCTGGCTTGGACGCGACGCTGATCGACGCGCCAGGCCACGCGTCATTGACGCGCGTCATGATCGCGGGCGCGGCGGCGGCGGACGCGGCGGTGTTGGCCGTGGCCGCGGATGGAGGCGTGCAGCCGCAGACCATCGAACATCTCAACGCGCTCGCGCGTATGGGCGTCGCGGCCGGCGTTGTCGTCATCACGAAATGCGACCTCGCCCCGCCAGAGCGGGTGGCCGAGACGCGCGCGCGGGCGGCTGATCTGGTGAAGGGGACCTTCCTGGAGAGCGCGGCCGTAGTGGACGTGTCGGCCATGGAGCGCCGGGGGCTGGGCGAGTTGGCGGACGCTATGGGGCGCGCGGCGCAGGCGGCGCCCGCCAGGTTCCAGGAGGCGCCGTTCCGCCTGTTCGTGGATCGAGTGTTCACCGTGAGAGGCGTGGGGCTTGTGGCGACGGGCGTGGTCCGTTCCGGCGCGCTTCAGACCGGTCAGCGCATGACGTGCTACCCCGCGGGTCTGGCCTGCCGCGCGCGGGGATTGCACGTCAACGACCAGACAGCCGATAGCGCGCGCGCGGGGCAGCGCGCCGCTATCCACATCGAGGGCGCGGCCAAGGGGCGCATTACCGCAGGCGACACGCTCGCCGCGCCTGAGTCTCTGCGGCCGGCGTTCCTCGTCGAGATGGAGGCGAACAGGATCGAGGATGCGGTTGGGACGCTGGCGCCGGGCGCGCGGGTCCGTCTTCACCACGGTGGTCGTGAGGTCCTGGCGCGCGTCTTGACGCCGGGGCAGGAGGGCCGCACGCGCTTGCTGCTGGATTCGCCGATCGCGGCTGTGGCCGGGGACGCGGTCGTCATCCGCTCGTTCTGGCCGACGCGTGTGAGCGGCGGCGGCCGGATCGTCTCAGTCGGACCGCAACGCGATGGCGCACCCCTGCTGGCGGCCGTGGACGCGGCCGGCGCCCGCGGGCTGGCCCTGACCAGGATTGAGAAGACCTTCGGCGTTGAAGGTGTTGAGGCGTTGCGCGCCTTTTTGGATAGCGGCGTTCTGGCCAAGGGCGAGGCGGGCGCCGTGTTCTCCTCGCGCGCCGTGGAGGACATGGCGGGCCGGTTGCTGGCGCGCGCCGTGGAATTGCACAGCCTGGCTCCCCAGCTTGCCAGCTTCGCGCTCGACGACCTGGCCGCCGCTTTCGGCGCGGACGAGGGCGAGTGCGCGGGCGTGGCGCTGGCCGTCTTGGTCGAGCGGGGCGAATTGGCCGTTAAGCGATCCAAGGCGAGGCTGGCCAGCCATAGGCCGGTGTGGACCGGTCCGCTGGCCGAGGCGCGGCAGGCGATTCTGAGAACTTTTGGCGAAGCCGGCCTTTCCACGCCTACGGTTGAGCAACTGGCCGAGGCGTTGGGCATGGAACGCGACGAGACGCGGCGGGCGCTGTCGGCCATGACCGACGCGGGCGAGTTGACGCGCCTGGCGCCGGACATCTACGTCCTGCCCCCTGCGGTGAGCGCCGCGCGGCAGGCCGTACTAGACTTTTTGCGCGTTCACCGCGCCATGACCGTGGCCCAGGCGCGCGAGCTGCTGGGGGCCTCGCGCAAGTACCTGCTGCCGCTGCTGGAGGGCATGGACCGCGCGGGGTTGACGCGGCGCGAGGGAGACGGCCGGACGCTCAGGTCCTCCTGATCTGGGCGTTGGGGTCCAAGGCCTGGTCGGTCTCGAACCGCGCCACGTGGCCGGCGCCGGTTCGGGTGAAGGCTTCGAGCCGCTCTGGCGAAATCCGCTTGCGAGGTTGGAACGCGTCGCTGGCCGCGTAGGCGGCAAGGCGCGCTTTGAAGAACCGGGCGCCGGGGTCGTCGCCGGGCAGGTTGAAGGAGCACACGAGCAGGCCGCCTCTGCCCGCGGCCAGTTCGAAGACCGCGGCTTGCTTGCGGATCAATTTGAACGAGCTGACGACCTCGATGATGGGGTCGAAGAGATCGTCCATTTCCTTGAACGAGACGGCGCGGGCGTCGTGCATCATGGGGTAGAACTGCCAGTCGCAGAAGCCTTCATGGGGGAAGCCGCGCAGGAGCGGGTGGTCGCTGATCACGGTGGCGAGGTTGCCCTCGGCCCGGCCGGCGCAGGAGGGCTGGAAGGACGTGGGCAGGGCGTCGAACGGGCCGGCGCCCAGGAGCACGGCCCGGCCGCCGCCGTTCACGAACCGCGCCGTGTCCGCGTCCAGCGTGATGACAAAGCGCGCTGCGCCGGGCGCGGGCGCATCGGCCGCGGGGAAGACCCACACCTTCCACGCGTTCTCGATCTCGTATTCGCCGCCGGAGAGACGCGCTTCGAGGACGAGCCGCGCCGGGCGTCCCAGCGCGGGCGCCTTGAACCGGACAAGACCCAGGCCTGTGTTCTGGCCGTTGGGCACGTTGTTGACGGGGCGCCTCTCGCGCCAGAGGACGCGGCCGGCCTCGTCGCGCAGGGCCAGGGCAAGCTCGCCTTGGGCCAGCGGTCCCCGGCCATAGAGCGAGGCGAAGATTTCGGCGCTGAAGTCCGCGCCTTCGGCGTAGTTCCACCGGCAGCCGTGGTCCAGCAGCAGGAGGCTTTCGCCGTTGTAGCGCAGCACGTCGCGCGCGGTCTCGCCGGGTTTGAGTTCGTAGAACTCGTTGAGCACGCCGCAGGGGTAGCCGGTGCGGTGCCAGTGCTGATCGGTTCCGCCGAGGAAGTCGTAGCCGGCCACGCGGCGGCTGAAGCGCGTGAGTTCAAGGTTGTGCTTGCGGACGGCGGCCATCCACGCGCAGGAGTTGCGGTAGTAGAGGGCGGCCTTGTGCAGCAGGCCGGCCCGGCGCAGGGCGTCGCGGGCCGCGTCGTAGAGGCCGGTCCCGATGCGCGTGCCCTCGTAGCGCCGGCCCAGGTCGAGGTTGAGGTAGTTGCCGTGGATGCCGTTTTCGTGCGAGAGGCAAGGCCGCTCGTAGATGGCGAGGCGCTTGTCGACGCAGGCGGCGTCGCCGTTGACGGAGAGGTAGCTGTGGTGTCCCCAGGCGTACTGGCCGAAGACGTCGGAGAACTCCTTGAGCGCGGCCAAGCGGCGCGGGTTGTGTCTGAAGGGCTCGGCCGCCAAGTCGGCTTCTTGCCCCACGTCCGCCGCGGCCCAGCCGTATTCCACGCCGCGCAGAGCCTCCTGCGGGTTGAAGAGCGTGTCGGGCGCGTGTTCCTTGGCCAGGGCGGCCATGCGTCGGAGCTTCTCGATCTTCGCTTCATTCAGAAGCTCCTCGTTGCCGCCGCAGAAGATGACCACCGACGGGTGGCGGCGGCAGGTCTTGAAGATGTCTACCCACTCGGCTTCTTCGGAGCCGACGGGCGTTTCGACCTGAATCATCATGCCCAGCTCGTCCGCGGCCTGCATGTACTCGTCGCTAGGGACCCAGGTGTGGAAGCGGAGCCAGTTAAAGCCGATCTCGCGCAGGCGGCGGATAAATTCGCGGTAACTCTCCACGTCCGGGGGAGGGGTGCAGGTGAGGGGGAAGTAGGCGTGCTCGGTGGCGCCGCGGAGGATGACGGGCCGGCCGTTGAGGCGCAGACCCATGCCGTGCGCCGTGAGACGCCTGAGGCCAAAGGATTGTGTCACGCGGTCCACTTGCGCGCCACCGGCCCACAGCGACGCCTCGACCTGGTAGAGGCTGGCTTCGTGGTCGGACCAGGGCTTCATGCCCAAGTCGGGCGTGGTCCATGTGATGCGGCCGGCTGGCGCGGGCGCCTGGCCCTGGCCGAGGAGGGCGCCTGCCGGGTCGCGCACGGCCCACCGGATTTCGCCTTGGCCTTCGCCCTCGACCTCGGCGTTCCAAGTCACCTGGCTCAGGTCGGCCGAGGGCGTGAGCCAGAGATCGGCGATGCGCTGCGCGCCGGAGACCTTGAGGAACACGGAGCGGCGAATGCCGGCGCTGAACCCCTTGTAGCCGCGGATGACCGTGCCGGATCGGTCCGTGCGCGTGTTGGCCACGGCGATGACAAGCTCATGCGTCGCGCCAGGTTTGATGGGAAGCAGGACCTCGAACGGGGTGGAGTGGCCGAGGTGATGCTTGAGCAGACGGCCGTCGAGGAACACCCACGCTTCCAGGACCACACCGCCGACGACAAGCGCGACCAGCCGGCCCTGCCACGATGCGGGCGCGATGAGGCGGCGGCGGTACCAGCCCACGCCCAGCAGGAACGGCAGAGCCGCGTCGGGCGGCCGCGTGCCCAGCGGGAAGCTGATCGGCCGCGCGCGGGGATTGAATCGCGCCTCGGACCAACCGGCGCTCTCCTTGAGACCGTCCAGGTTGTCGTCCCAGTAGCCGGGGACCGTCATGCGCGCCGTAAAACTGTCCGCTTCGGGGACGCGCGGTTCGCCGCCGGCCATCTCAGGTTGATAGGCGAAACTCCAAACGCCGTCAAGGCTCACGGTTTGAGGCAGGCTGACTGAGTCCGAGTTCATCCGTTCGACTTCCTTTCACGAGCAAGGATTGCGGCGCTGGGGCGAATCGAGACGGTTATTCTACACGGCCAAAGCCGGTCGGGCCACTCGCGCCGAAGGCGACGGCTTGGTAGAATACCGGCCACGGCGGCCCGGCGGCGGCCGTCCGCGGTCCGGCGCGCGAAATCCTCGACGGAACCGATGAACATTCTTGCCATTGAAACCTCCTGTCCTGTTGGCGGCGTGGCGTTGATCCGCGACGGCGTGGTCGTGCGCGAAATCGCCTTTGAGAAGGGCATGGAGCACGGCCGGCTGCTGGCGGCCAAGGCCGATGAGATCTGCGAAGCCGAGGGCTGGCGGGTGGAGCGCGACGTCGACGTCTTGGCTGTCAGCCTTGGTCCGGGTTCATTTACAGGCCTGCGCGTGGGAGCGGCCTTTGCGCGGGGCGTGGCCTTTGCCGCCAGCCGCCCGATGGTGGGGGTGTGCTCGTTTGACGCCATGGCGCGGAACGCGCCCAGCGACGCTCGTTTCATCTGCACGGTTCTGGACGCCAAGCGCGGCGACGTGTACGCCGCGGTCTATGAGCGGCAGGGCGCGGAGATCGCGCGGCTGCGTGGGCCCGAGGTGGCCCGGCCAACCACCGTGGCCGCGGCGTTGCCCCGGCCGGCGGTTGTCCTGGGCGACGGGTCGCGCGCCGATCCGGGCGCCTTTGCCTCGCCGGGCATCGTGATCTCGGCGCCGGACCTGTGGCCGCCGCGCGCGGGGGTGATCGGTCTGCTGGCGGAGCCTCTGGCACGCCAGGGCCGCTTCACGCCGCCCGAGAAAATAGCGCCCATCTACCTCCGCCGCCCCGAGGCTGAAGAGAAGCGGCTGGCCGCGAAATAGGCGGGCCTCGGCCCTGTTGGGCGGCCGCTCTGTCTTCTCGTTCTTTTCGGCCCTTTTTGTTCCTCTCGCTTTTGCGGAGCCTGCCAACAATGCCCAACGCTGAAACGCTGTGCCGCGATCTGGCGCGCATTCGCGCCGTGGCCCCCCTTGTGCACAACATCACCAACTTCGTGGTGATGAACTCCACGGCGAACGCGCTGCTGGCGCTGGGCGCCTCGCCTGTCATGGCCCACGCGGCGGAAGAGGTGGACGAGATGACGGGCATCGCCAAGGCCGTGGTCATCAACATCGGCACCTTGAGCGCGCCCTGGATCGAAGCCATGCGCATGGCTGTGCGCAGCGCCGCGGCGCTGGGCAAGCCGTGGGTTCTGGACCCTGTGGGCGCGGGGGCTTCACGGGTGCGGACCGAGACGTCGCTGGCGTTGACCCGCGTCGCGCCGCCAGCCGTCATCCGCGGCAACGCCTCCGAAATTCTGGCTTTGCGCGGCGGCGAGGCCGGTACGAAGGGCGTGGCCAGCATCCACGCTTCCGAGGCGGCGCTGGGCGCGGCCAAGGCGCTGGCCTCGGCCATCGGGTGCGTGGTGAGCGTCAGCGGCGAGGTGGACCTGATCACGGACGGCAATGCTCTGATTCGCGTGGCCAACGGCCATCCCCTCATGCCGCGCGTCACGGGCCTGGGGTGCGCGGCCACGGCCATCACCGGCGCGTTCGCCGCGATCAACCCGGACCCCCTGGAAGCCGCGGCCCACGCCATGTCCATCATGGGCATGGCCGGCGAGATGGCGATGGAGAAGGCGGCGGGGCCGGGGACCCTCCAGCTCCATTTTCTGGACGCGCTCTACGCCATCTCCGAGGCGGACATCGCGCGGCGTCTGCGCATGAGCGCGGGTTGAGGGCCGGGAACCGCGAGGAGTCCTTCCCGGGGGCGTATTCGCGTTCATCCAAACGGAGGGCGCGCTATAATAGACGTCGCGCCGGTCTGGGAACAGGCCCGGCGGGGATCGCCCTATCGGGGGCGGGAACGGTGAAGGAGAGACAAGGGAGTGCAGCCATGAATCTGAGATGTGCAGTGGCCGTAGCGGTCGCGGCGGGGATGCTGGTCTGCGCGGGTTGCGCGAGCAAGGCCGTGATTGACGAGCAGAACGCGACGATCGCCAGACTGACTCGGGAAGTGGCCAGCGCGAACGCGGCCAGCGCCGAAGCGAAGGCCGCCCTGGCGGATCTGCGGACGCAGGTGTCCAGGTTGCAGGAGGAACTGAAGAGCACGCGCGCGGCCGTGGCGGCCGCGGAACGCAAGGCGACGGATAGCAGCGCGATGGCCGGCCTGCAAAAGACCGTGTCTGACTTGAACGCCAAGCTGGCCGACGTGACCAAGCAGCTGGCCCCTCTGGCTTCGCTGCCCGCCGCCCAGGCCGCGATCAAGAAGCAGCTTGACTCGATGAAGACCGGCGAGGCGGCGTCGCAGGCCAGCATGATGAAGATGGCCAATGACGCGGCGCAGAAGAGCGTGGCCGCGGCCCTGAAGAAGGTGGAGGCGACCTCGGCCGCGGCGGCGAACGCGATCAAGGCGCTTGAGGCGCGGCTGGCCAAGATGGAGCAAGCGGGCTCCAAGGCCCCGGCGGCTCCGGCCAAACCCACCCCTGCTCCGGCCAAGCCGGCGACTACCGCTCCCGCGAAGCCGGCGGACGCGAAGTAATCCCGGCGCCTCGAGTCGTTCTCTCAGCGGCTCGCCCCTCGGGGCGGGCCGCTGTCGTTTCCCGGCCGGCGCATCCTATCCGCGCTTCAAGAGCTTGGCCGCGTTGTTGTAGAAGAAGTCCGCGATTTGCGCTTCGCTGCGGCCAAAGGACTTCATGGTCTTGTTCCAGAAGTCGAGGCTCTCCGGGTAGCCTTGGCCCGCGTTGTCCGTGCCGTAGAAAATGCGCGAGATGTCCACGCACTCGATGCCGGTCATGCGTTGCTCCCACACCCAGCGGCCCCAGCCGGGGCATACGTCGGCGAAGCAGTTGGGCAGCCGCGTGAGCAGCGTGATGGTCTCCAGGTAGGAGAACCCTCCGCCGAAATGGCCGAAGACGAAGTTCAGCTTGGGGTGGCGCCGGGCAGGGACTTCGAAATGCAGGGGGGTGGCGAGCAGCGAAGAGACGCGGAGGCTGGGGTCTTTGGCGCAGGGCACAAGCCAGCCGCAGTGGGAGAAGCAGTAGAGCCCCGTGTCTTCCATGCGGCGCCAGAAGGGTTCCAGGCGATCGTCATTGGGGTCGAAGCCGATGTTGGGGAAGAGCTTGATGGCCACGGCGCCGGCTTCGGCGTAGCGCTCCACGTCGTCCGCGCAGTCATACGCCGGCCGGCGCAGGTCAATGCCCGGCCCGGCGTAGAGACGGCCGGGGTGGCGCGCCACAGCCGCCAGGATGTCCTCGTTCGTGTACGGCGATCCATAGCCGGGCACGTTGCCATAGACCACGGCCGCCTCTACGCCGTTCTTGTCCATCAGCGCCACGTAGTCGTCCATCTTTGGGTCGCACAGGTGAATGTGAAGGTCTATCGTCTTCAATCGAGCGTCTCCTTTTTTCTGTGCCAGGAACGTTCAAGGCGCAGAACATACTAAGAGGAAAAGGCAAGCTGGGCAACGCGCGGCGCCGCGCTGAAGGCTGGCCGGGCGGGGCTCGACGGGCGCCTAACAGCCTGGTGAAAATGTCGCGTCTGTTCCGGGGACACGTTGCGATCCCGCCGTTGGCGGGCTG
>CAYYEE010000099.1:0-11333 GCA_964470775.1 uncultured Planctomycetota bacterium
CGTGCTGGCCAAGGCCACAAGCGCCACGCTGCCGGCCTTCACCGAGAGCAAAGCGCCCAAGGACAAGCCCGCCATCTACCTGGGCATGACCGAAGCCGCGCGCAAGGCCGGCCTGCCGCTGGACCAGGTCAAGGGCTGGACCTTCCTGAAGCAGGTCCGCGGACGCGACGTGTTCCTTGTCGGCGTGGACGACACGGCCGGCATCAAGGGCATGGACCGCTACCAGTACCTGGGCACGTTGAAGGCCGTGACGTCTTTCCTGGAAGACGAAGTGGGCGCGCGGTTCCTGGCGCCGGGGCCCAACGGGCTCTACGCGCCCAAGCTGGACCGCCTGACCGTGCGGGCGGACCTGGCCGTCTTGCGCCAGCCGGTGTTCGCCTATGTCACCGGCCGCCAGACCGGCGACAACGCCTACAACGCCGCCAACAACTTCCTTGGCAACAACATCGTCAAGAGCTATGGCGGCCACTCCTACTACTCTTCCGTGCCGGCCGGCAAGTACGGCAAGACCCACCCCGAATATTTCGCCCTCATCGGCGGCGTGCGCACGCCGGCCCATAACCACCTGTGCATCTCCAACCCCGATGTGCAGAAGCTCATGATCGAGGAGATGGAGAAGTGGCTGGACATGGGCTTCCAGTGGGTGGAGCTGGCGCAGACCGACGGCTACCAGCCCTGCGAGTGCCCCAAGTGCGCGGCGCTGCATCCGGACATCGGCGAGCGAATCTGGATCGTGCACCGCAAGCTGGCCGAGGAGATGCGCAAGCTGCGGCCGGGCAAGAAGGTGATGATCATCTCCTACGGCCCCACGTCCAGTCCGCCGGTTTCGTTCAAGACCTTCCCGGACAACGTGGTGATCCAGATGTGCCGCTACGCGCCCGAAGACTTTGACGCGTGGAAGAGCTTCAACGTCCCGTCCACGGTCTATGTCTACAACTGGGGCTCCTACCAGATCCCCGGCTTCGGCCCCAAACGCACGCCCAAGTACGCCGCGGACCAGGTGAAGCGCTTTGCGCGCGGCGGCGTGGCGGGCATCTACCTGTGCGGCGCGTTCGAGAACCTGGGGCTGGAAGGGCCGGTCTACTACGTCTACGGCAAGACGCTGGGCGATCCGTCGCTCAGCGAGGCGGAATTGCTGGGCGACTACTGTCGCGCGGCCTTTGGCAAGGCCCGGGCGCCGATGCGGAAGTTCTTCGAGGCGATGTACGGCCGGCTCGAAGCCTTCTCGCTGACCAACCGCCCCAACTACCGCGTCGAGGCGCCGGCCGGCGCGCCGACCTTCGCCACGCCCGAGGACTTCTATTGCCACTTCTTCCCAGCCAAGCTGCTGGCCGAAATGGCCGCCAGCCTGAACCGCGCCAAGGCCGCGGACGACGACCCCGGCGTCCAGGCGCGCCTGAGCCTCGTGGAGCGCGAGTTCGCCTATGTCCGCAATCTGGCCTCCATCTTCCAGCTCTACCGCGCTTACCGCCTGCGGCCGGGCTGGCAGACGTTCGACCTGCTGGCTTCGGAGCTGGACCAGCGCGAGGCCCTGCTCAACTCGTGGTTCGACGACAAGGGCGCGCCCAAGCCCTTTGACGGGTGGACCCGCTTCCTGGGCGGCGCCACCCTGGCCGACGTGCGCGTGGGCGGCCGCTTGGGCGGCACGCTCTCCGCGCCGGTGAATTGGAACACGCGCCTGCTGCGCGAAAAGCAGGTCCTGCCCGGCGTCGGCGCCAAGACCCTCCACGTGGCGCGCCTCCGCGACGTCAAACTCGACGGCGTGCTCAACGACCCCGCCTGGTCAGCGGCCCAGCCCCAGGAACTGAGCGAAATCGGCATGGGCGAGCTGCCCAACGGCGCCAGGTTCCGCGTGGGCCGCGACGACAACGCCTTCTACGTGGCCTTTGAGTGCGACCACGAGAACCTGGCCAAGCTCGACGTGCAGCCGCGGGGGCAGGACGGCGCCGTGTGGCAGGACGAGTGCGTGGAGCTGCTTATCGACCCCTTTGGCGGCCGCGAAAAGTATTATCACTTCATCCTCGCCCCGGTCCCCGGCTCCCGCTACGACGCGCGCAAAGGCTTCATTGACGATCCGATCCACCCCCTGTTCAACAAAGCGGACAAAAGCTGGAATGGGAAGTGGGATTACGCCGTCCACGCGGACCCGCAAACAGGCAAATGGACCGCGGAGGTCCGCATTCCCTTCTCCACGCTGGGCGTGGACGCGCCCCAGGCCGGGTCCTCGTGGACGATGAACGCCGCCCGCGCGCAGTACCTGTTCAAGAACGGCAAGCGCCCGGACCCGGTGCTGTCGTTGTGGTCGCCCAATCTCGAAGAGCGCAGCTTCCATTCCACGGCCGCGTTCGGAGACATGGTGTTCGATTGATGAAAGCGGGGGACGAAGGACGGAAGGCTGAGGGGTCCACGGCCCATCGCGTCCATGCCGCCCGCGGCGCCCACTTCAAGGAGAAAACGCATTGAAGGTTCTCGTTCTCGGCGGAACCGGTTGGGTAGGCCACCACATCGCCCTGGCGTTCTTCGACGCGGGCTATGACGTGACCATCTGCTCAAGAGGCCAGAAGACCACGTTCGCGGATGAACTGCCCGAAGGTCTCAAGCGCGTGCAGGCCGACAAGCAGGACCCGGCCGGCATGGCCAAGGTCTTTGAAACGGCCTACGAGGTCGTGATCGACTCCGTGCCCACCGAAGCGTCCATTGATCTGGTGGTCAAATACGCGCGCGGCCTCAAGCGCTATCTGCATTGCAGCAGCACCGGCGGGTATGCGCCGCTGCCCTTTGTGCCCGGCGACGAGACCATGCCCTATGACCAGTTCATGGGCGGCTGGAAGGCCAAGGGCGTGGTGGACCGCAAGATCATGGACCTGCACAAGACGCAGGGCTTCCCCGCCACGTCGCTGCGGCCATGCTACATCACCGGCCCCGGCATGTTGCCCCTGGACAACCTGGGCGGCCGGCGGGAGGACTTCATCCCCGACATCCTTGCGGGCAAAACGCTGGAGCTGCCCAACGACGGCCAGGCGCTCTTGCAGCCGGTCCACGTCCTCGACCTGGCGCAGGCGTTTCTGCTGGCGTCCGAGGCGCCGGCGGCCGTGGGGCAGATCTACAACATCTGTCTGGAAAAGGCGCTGACGTTGACACGCTACCTGCAGATCACCGCGGCGGCGCTGGGCCGCGAGGCGAAGATCGCCTGCGTCCCCGTGGCGGAGCTGGCCGCCAAGTATGAAGGCCGCATCAGCCGCACGGGCCTCTACTTCCTGGCCACGCACATGTGCTTCGACATCCGCAAGGCCCGCGAGCAACTGGGCTACACGCCCCACTGCACAACCGAAGAAGCCATCACCGAAACCGCCCTGTGGGCCGCGGACAAGCTGGGCCACGCCACGGACGGCCGGTGACCGGAGCGAAAGGACAACGCGTGAAGAAGGTTCTGTTGATCGGCGCGGGCGGCATTGGCAAGCGCCACATCCGCGGCTTCATCAAAACCGGCCGCGCGCGCCTCAGCGTAGTGGAGCCGGACGCGGAGAAGCTGGCGGACGTGATGAAGACCTGCGACATCGAGCGCGGCTACGCGGGGCTGGACCAGGCGCCGCTGGCCGAGTTCGACGCGGCTGTGGTGTGTTCCCCCGCGCACACGCACATCAGCATCGGCCAGCGCCTGGCCGACGCCGGCCTGCCCTTCCTGCTGGAGAAGCCCCTGGCGGTGAGCATGGACGGCGTGGACCGGATGATCGGCGCGGTGAACAAGAAGGGCCTGGCCGTGCGCGTAGGCTATGTGCAGCGCGTGCGGCCGTGGGTCCTCAAGCTCAAGGACCAGCTCGACGCCGGCCGCGTGGGCAAGCTGCGCATGGTCTACGCCAACGTTTCGCAGGAATACCCCAAGTACCGGCCCGACTACCAGCGCACCTACTACGCCCGCCGGGCCTCGGGCGGCGGCGCCATTCTGGACGCGGCCACCCACACGTTCGACCTGCTGCTCTGGTTCCTCGGCCCTGTGCGCCAGGTGTCGGCCATGTATGACCGGCTGGTTCTGCAAGGCGTGGAGTGCGAGGACTGCGCGCTCATCTCGCTGCGGTTCGCGTCAGGCGTCCTGGCCCAGATCAACATGAACCAGTTCCAGAAGCCGAACGTGTCGGAGATCGAATGGATCGGCGACAAGGCCAACCTGCGCCTCGTGAACCACAAGGGCGAGCTGCAGTTCGCCTCCGACGATTCGGGCCAGTGGGTGTGCGAGCCCTTCGAGACCGGCGGCATGACCCCCATGGAGATTCACGAGTCCATGTTCGCCGTTCAGGCCGGCGCGTATCTGGACATCGTGGAGGGCAAGCCCAGCCTGCCGCTGGCCACGCTCGAAGACGCGCGCCAGAGTCTCCGCGTGTGCCTGGCCGCGCTGGAATCGGGGCAGACGAAGCGAACCGTGGAGCTGGAGTGAGGTGAAAGTCTGACACGTCCGGCTTATCCGGCGTGTCAGGCCTGTCGGGCGTGTCCGATTCGCCGCGGCTCTACGCCGCGTTCCACCACTTCTTCAGGTTCTCCACCGTCTCGCGGATATCGCGGTTCTGCTCTTCGCCTTCGCGAATCTCGCGCTCAATGATGAGCTCGCCGTTGAACCCGATCTCCTTGAGGCGGCGGATGAGCTCGGGAAAACGCGCCTTGCCCTTGCCCACCTGCGCCTCCTTGCCCAGCGCGTCGCCGTTGGTGGGGTAGAAGCCGTCCTTGACGTGCAGGTTGCGCACGTAGGGGCCGATGACGTCCAGCGCGTCCACGGGGTTGGCCTTGCCGTACAGGATAAGATTGCCGGTGTCGAGGTTGACGCCCAGGTTGTCCACCCCGGCCCGCTCGATGACGCGCAGCAGCGTCACAGGCGTCTCCTGGCCGGTCTCGAACCAGAAGCCCACGCCGTAGCTCTTGCAGTGGAGCGCCACGTCGCGGATGGCGGCCACCACGGCGGGGAAGTCGGGGTCGGTCATGTTCTCGGGGATAAAGCCGCAGTGCGTGATGATCGCGGGCGCGTTGATCTTGCGGGCGAACTCGGCGCCTTTCTTGAGCGCGGCCACGCGGATGTCGCGGAACGCGGCCGGCACAAGGCCCAGCGTCACCGGGCCCTCGGTGAAGTTCCACCGCGCCGGCCCCGGCACGCCCGCCCAGAACGCCGCCACGTACACGCCCGAGGCCGCGCTCTGCTCGCGCACCTTGGCGGCCATGTCGTCCGTCCACAAGGACGGGTCCCAGCTCGCGAGCTGGCATGTCTTGAGACCGAACTGCCGCACGCGGCCAAAGATGTCGTTGATCCGTTCGGGCCGCAGCGAGTTGATGACTCCGATTTCCATTGGGGGTTTGCTCCTGGGGTTACGCCCGCGCGCAGCGGGCAATTCATCCTGGCTCATTCAGAGTCCAGGCAGCACTTGGCGGGAGGCAGGCCGAACTGTTCAGCCAGCCACCGATAGGCCGCGCGCATGGCCTGGGGTGGCGGGGTGTGGCCCGTGGCGTGATCCAAGCAGGCCAGCGCGCCGCCCCGGCCGTAAAGATCATACACCGGCCGGGCCGCGTTGAGATACTGCCAGCTTTCGCGCTTGTCGAACTGGCCGGCCACGAGAAGGAAGGGCCGCGGGGCCAGAAGGGCCAGCAACTGATGATGCGCCAGGCGCAGGCCGGGGTCGTGAATCTTCGGGCCCAGGTACCAGGGCGCGTCCCAGTTGGTGAAGCTCCAGCCGATGCCAAAATCGGAGGCGATGACGGCTTTGACGCGGTCGTCGAGACAGCCGGTGTAGAAGGCCATCTTGCCGCCCAGAGAGTGGCCGATGGCCACGACGCGGCCGGGGTCCACGCCAGGCTGGGCGAGGAGCAGGTCCAGGGCGCGGCTGGTGTCGCGGACCAAGCGGCCCATCCCGGTCCAGCGGGGGTTATCGGCCAGGAGCTTCTTGGCCGCGGCCTTCCACCACGCGAAGCCCTCGTTGCTCTTGGGGTCGGGCACGGTGTTGAAGGGGAAGGCCTCGACACAGGCCACGACATAGCCCTGTTCCACAAGGCGCCGGCCGAACTGGGTGGGCAAGCGCTTCCTGTCAGGTTTGCCGAGGGTGAAGTTCCAACCAGCCATGTCGTCGGGATGATAGAAGGGCACGAGCGCGGCGGGCCGGAGCGCGGGGCTGGGCTGGAGAGGTTCCAGGATGACCACGAGCTGGCGGACGCCCGGCGCGGTGGGCTGGCGGTACTCGGTGGCTCGTGCCCAGGGCAGCACCGTGGAGTTGATGGGCTGGGCGTCGCCCTGGCCCGGCGGCTCCGTGGCCTGGCCCAGGAACTCTTGCCAACGCCGCAGCCAGGACGGTCTCATGCCGAGCCAATCCTCGAGCGTGGCGCCGGGCGGCAGGATGGGCGCCAGGCGCTGGTCTTCCCCCAGATCCGCGTATTCCGGCTGACAGAGACGGGGCGGCTCCCAGACCATGCGGGACTCCTTGAACCACGCGCCGCGCCGCCTCCCTGCGCGGGCGGCAAGGAGCGCGACAGCGCAGATTGTGGGGCAGAGCCGCTAGCGTGTCAAGGCGGTGGCGGCCTGTCCCACCCCCAGTTTCGCCTCGCGTCCTCGGAAAGAATATGGCGGAGGAGGTTGAGGAGGACGGATAGGCCGACGCGGACTTGGTCCTGCATGCAGCGGGCGATGAAGAAGACGCTGGCCGGTCGCGTGGGGGAATTCGTGGAGGACCAGTGCTTGGCCGGTCGCGTCTGGACGCAGTGCACGCCGAGCAGAAGCAGATAGAGGTAGGCGAACGCGAGCACGAGCAGCGGGCGCTCCAGCCGCCGCGGGCTGCTCAGCCGCGACTGCCTCAGCCCCCAGCCGAATCGCAGGTTCTTCTCGTCGCGGAACAGCTCCTCGATCTTCATGCGCAACGCATGGGCCCTTGCGACCTTGCGCGCGCCCCACGCCAGGTTCGTCGCCAGAATCCAGGGCTCCTCCCTGCGCCGCCGCCAGTAGGCCACGATCCGCTGGCGCACGGGCCGCGTCTTGCAGTAGCGCCCCCACCCGAAGTCCCGGCTCTGGCCCGGTTCCAGGGCCGCCAGGCTCACCCGGCGGCAGTGCGCCGCCGCGGCGACGAGCTCCCCCAATGTCTTGCGCTGGGAACGGCGAATCTCCATGCAAACGCGGACCACCCAAGCTATAATGCTTCCGCAAGGCATGGCTTGATCCCTCCGATAAACCCTTGTGTCCAAAAAAAGAGATTATCGGATACTCGGCCATGCCTTGCTTCTTTCCGGATGCAGAGTGGGGATGGGTCAGCCCGGCCGCGCCTTGACACGCCGGCGCGGATGCAAGACGATATGGTCTTGCTCGAGTGTCTCCGCGGCAGGGGCGGCGAACCGCGTTTGTGTGGCCTTGGTTGGGAGATGCGGCTTTGGCCTCGATATACGATGGCAGCGGGCCGCGCGCGGACATCGGCCTCAACGCCTTCCGTCACGCGCAGGGCGGCTATGGAACCGTGGGCGTCAAGGACGGCAAGCCCTTTTTCGAGATCCGCGAAGGCCGAATCGAAACTCGCGAGATCCGCTACACAGCGCGCCCCTGATCCGCGCGAGAGCGGACCGCGGCGCGCGTGGCCCGGCGGGCGCCGTCAAAGCCAGCCAGGCTGGAGGGAATGGGACAACATGGACGACAAGTCAAAGCAGCAAAGGTTGCAGCGCATCAAGAAGGTGGCCGGCCAGCGCAAGGAAGCCAAGGACAAAGCCGCCAAGGCCCCCGGAGCCAAAGCCGCGCGCCCCAAGGCCAAAAGCGCCAAATAGCGGTCCGCGGCCGATGCCCGGCGCCGCCAGCCCCCTCAGGCGATTCTCGCGCCGATGACCCGCGCTTCCAAGTACTCGGCCAGCCCCTCGGCGCCCCCTTCGCGGCCTTGGCCGCTGCCCTTGATGCCGCCGAATGGGACCTCGGCGCGCAAGGGCCGCATATCGTTGACGCCCGCAATGCCCACCTCGATCCGCCGAGCCAGAGCAAAGCCCCGCGCCAGGTCGCGCGTGTAGACATACCCGGCCAGGCCATACTCCGTGGCGTTGGCGCGGCGCACAAGCTCCTCTTCGTCCTCAAAGGCCATCAGCGAAAACACCGGCCCGAAGACCTCCTCCCGCGCCGCGCGCATAGCGTCCGTCACGCCGTCGAGAACGGTGGGCGGGTAGAAGAAGCCGCCCTTCAAATCCGCGGGTAAAAAGCTCAGGTCCGCCTGCCAAGCCACCCGCGCGCCCTGGGCCAGCGCGTCCTCGACAATCCCTTTCACCTTGGCCACCGCCGCCGCGTTGATCAGCGGCCCGGCCTGGACGCCCGCCGCCAGCCCATCCCCCACCTTCGTCCCGCGCAGCCGCTCCACCAGCTTCGCCCGGAAAGCCTCCATCCGCGAAGAGTGCACAAACACGCGGTTGGCTGTCACGCACACCTGGCCGCTCACCATGAGCTTGAGCCGCACAAGGTCCTCCGCCGCCAAGTCCAGGTCCGCGTCCGCCAGCACGCAGAAAGGCGCGTTGCCCCCCAGCTCCAGCGTCACGCGCTTGAGCCGGCGCCCCGCCTCCGACGCCAGCCACGCCCCCACGCGAACGGAACCCGTGAAGGAAATCACGCGGACCTCGGCGCGGTCGAGCAACACGCGGCCGATCGGTTCCGCGTCGCCCGGCACGACGCTCAAAACACCCGGCGGCAGCCCGGCGCGCTGAGCAACCCACGCCAGCGCCAGCGCCATCAGCGGCGTAGCCGGCGCGGGCTTGAGCACAACGCAACACCCCGCGGCCAAAGCCGCCGACACCTTTTTGGCCGCCTGAGCCAGCGGGAAGTTCCACGGCGTGATGGCGCCCACGACCCCGGCCGCGCGCGGCTCCACCCACGACGCCTTGGCCGGGTCCGCGTGGGGCACGGACCGCGGGCACAGCCGCCGCGCCTCTTCGCCGAACCACTGGAAGAAGCTGGCCGAGTAGTCCACTTCGCCCAGCGCCTGCGCCAGGGGCTTGCCTTGTTCGCGCGTCAGGATCGGCGCCAGCCGCTCGCGGTCCTGCGTCAGCAGCGCGGCGATGCGCTTGACCGTGTCCCCCCGCGCGGGCGCGGGCGTCGCGCTCCACGCGGGGAACGCCTTGGCCGCCGCCGACACAGCCGCTTGCGCGTCTGGCTCGCCGCCCCACGCCACGCGCGCAAAGGCCGCGCCCGAGGCCGGGTTCACCACAGGCTCCGTCCGCCCCGACGCCGCGTCGCGCCACGCCCCGTCCACAAAAAGCTTGAGCGGGAAGCTGAATTCCATGGACATGGCCTGTCTCCCAAAGAGCCTCGCAGGCCTGCCCGAGCAATCTGACGTGTCTGGCCAGTCCGACATGTCCGACACGCCAGACAAAGACAAGTCCGCCAAGGCGGCCGCCGCGCTAAAGCCCCAGCAGCCGCTCCGCGTTCTTGCCCATAATCTTCTCGAACACAGACTGCTTGATCTTGCCGCTGGCCTGGCCTTCGCGCATATAGTTCACCAGCTTGCACTCCGTGTTCCGCGGCGTGCAAAGGTCCAGGCCCATCAGCAGCCGGTCCTGGAACTCCTCGAAAAAATCATAGCCCCACTCCGGGTCGCGGCTGACGGCGTTGAAGCCGCTGCCCGCGGACAGGTCGCCCCACAGGTTCGCGTACTTGCACATCAACTCAGGCACACGCCCCCCCGGCGTCACTTTGCCCTTGGGATAGCCGCCGCGGTTCTGGGCGTTTACGTCCCCGCTCACCTCGCTCCAGAACGCCTGCGAATGCCCCAGCAGTTGCAGCCTGGGGAAACGCTGCAACGCCCGTTCCAGCCCGGCCAGCCCCAGGTCCGTCACCAGACCGTAGGTGTTGTACTCGTGCGTGGCGATGTGGAAGATAACGGGGAGCCCCACCGCCTCGCATCCGCGCAACAGGTTCTGCACGCGCGGATCGTCCCACCATAGGTTCGCCGTCAGTTCGCCCAGCCCCCGGGCGCCCTGTTGCTTGTAGTAACTCAGCACCGGCGCGAAATCGTAGGTCAGGCTGTTGCACTTCAGACGCGGATCCACGTTGCAGAACTTGATGAACCGCCCCGGAAACGCGTCGCACGCCTGAAAGACCTCCTCGTTGGACTGCACAAAGGAAAAGGTCTCCGGCGACGTCAGCGGCAGCGCGACCATCTTGTCGATGCCATTCTTGTCGGCGATCTCCACAAGCTCCGCCGCCGTGGTGACGGTCACGCCGCCCATCTCAGGGTCCATGAAGCCAGGCTTGAGGATGACGTGTTCGTGGATATCAATGACGGTCATCGCAGTCCCTCTGCGGGTCTCCGGAAAAGCGCATTTCACCGCGTCAGCGTAGCACGAAGGCCGAGCCGGGGCAAGGACAGCGTGGGCGGTTCGTGGCGCCTCCGTTCCGCGCGGAGGACGGTATCCGGCCCTTTTCGCTGAAGTCGCCTGGTCCGCGGGGTCACGACCTGCCGTGCCCCTGCGGTATGCGAACCTCTCGATACCCAGGCGCTGTCTCGGTTCCATCCTCAAGGTTGACACAATCCACGCCGCGTGGTTTGATAGTCATTCGTGCGGGCCAAGCGTTTCCCGGGTCGCTGGAGAGAAGGAGACAAGCGATGAACCAGCAGTTGCAGATCTTCAAGTGCGAGCTGTGCGGCAACATCGTCGAGATGTTGCATCCCAGCGACGGCGAACTGGTCTGCTGCGGCCAGCCCATGAAGCTCTTCAAAGAGAACACGGTGGACGCGTCCAAGGAAAAACACGTCCCCGTCATCGAAAAGGTGGACGGCGGCTTCAAGGTCAAGGTCGGCGCCGTGCCCCATCCCTCGGAAGAGAAGCACTACATCGAGTGGATTCAGGTCATCGCCGGCGGCAAGGCCTATCGCCAGTTCCTCAAGCCCGGCGACAAGCCCGAGGCCGTCTTCAAGATTGACGCCCCCTCGGTCACGGCCCGCGAGTACTGCAATCTCCACGGACTCTGGAAGGCCTGAGCCGCCAGCCCCTCACGCCATCTTCCCCGGGGCGCGCTTCGGCGCGCCCCGGGCGTTTCATGCGCATCACGCCCTCCGCCGCAGCCCCGCCCGGTCCGCCAGACTCCTCGGGCCTGTCTGAACTGTCCGACGCGCGCCCCTGCGCCCTACTCGTGCCTCAACGCCTCGATCGGGTCCATGTTCGCCGCGCGCCCAGCCGGGTAGAGGCCGAAGATCACGCCGATCGCCACCGAAATGGAGAAGGCGAGGATCAGCGACCAGGGCGTCACCACAGTGGCCATGTTGGTGAACTCGGACACCGCCAGCGGAATCAGCACGCCCAGCCCCACGCCCAGCAACCCGCCCCCGCCCGACAGCAACACCGTCTCCGTC
>CAYYEE010000100.1:0-11308 GCA_964470775.1 uncultured Planctomycetota bacterium
ACCGACCGCGCCGACCTCGCCGGCCCAGGCCCCATGGACGAACTCGTCGCTCGTTCCCGCCTCCACACCATCCTCATGATCCTCCTCCGCGAAGCTCTCCGCCCCGCCCCGTCCGCGGAAGCCGAAGCCAGCGACTACGGCGCCCGCCGCCGCCGCGAAATCATGACCCGCGCCCGCGCCTACCTCGAAGCCCACTACCGCGAGTGCGTCTCCCTCGACGACATCGCCGACGCCCTCTCCATCAGCCCCTACTACCTCTCCCACGTCTTCAGCGAAGAGAGCGACTTTTCCCTCTTCGAGTACCTCACCAGCCTGCGCATGGCCAAAGCCCAGGACCTCCTCACCCAGGGCGGCGCCAACATCAGCCAGGTCGCCCGCGCCGTCGGCTACGAAAGCCCCAACTACTTCACCAAGGTCTTCCGCAAGCGCTTCGGCGCCCCCCCCACCCGCTTCGCCGCCCGCGCCTGATGGGCTGCGCGGGAGCTGCGCTGTTCTGGCAGCGCCGGTTGTCTCAAGCGTTCAACGCCAGAGGCTCCGCCGGGCGCCGGCCTGCCGGTTCGGAAGCGGCGCGGCATGGCCCCTCCCCCCCAACTCCGCAATAAAACACCCAAAATAGCAAATCCTTTCTCTTGCCCCCGCCACGCCCCGCCCGCGATAATGGAAATCGCTGGCGTTGACGCGCATCCAGTCCATCCAGTCCCTCTTCTCAAAGGCCCGCCCCATGACCGACCAGCTCGCCATCCTCGGCGGCAAGCCCGCCTTCGACCCCGCGGAACTCAAGCCCTGGCCCCCGATTGACGACACCGACCGCAAAATGGTCCTCGACGTCCTCGACAGCGGCAAGTTCACCTACGGCGCCAACAGCAAAGCCTTCCAGGATGAGTTCGCCGCCTGGAACGGCAACAAGCACGCCATCTTCACCAACAGCGGCACCGCCGCCCTCCACATGGGTGTCGCCGCGTGCGGCGTCGGCGCCGGCGACCACGTCCTCGTCCCCGCCTACTCATGGTCCTCCAGCGCCACGTGCATCATCCACCACGACGCCATCCCTGTCTTCGTGGACATTGACTGGAAGACCATGCTCATCGACGTCAACAAGATCGAAGCCGCCATCACCCCCCGCACCAAAGCCATCATCGTCGTCCAGCTCCACGGCCTCACCGCCGATATGGACAAGATCATGGCCATCGCCGCCAAACACAACCTCAAGGTCATCGAAGACGCCTGCCAGGCCCACGGCGCCCTCTACAAGGGCCGCCCCGCCGGAACCCTGGGCCACTGCGCCGCCTTCTCCTTCAACCAGAACAAATGCCTCTGCTCCGGCGAAGGCGGCATGTTCGTCACCAACGACGACGACATCCGCGCCCGCGCCGCCCAGGTCTGGAGCTTCGGCGAAACCCGCGCCCCCAACGAAAGCCGCGACTACCACGCCTACGCGCTGGGCTGGATGTACCGCAGCAACGAACTCACCGCCGCCTTTGGCCGCGCCCAACTCAAGAAGTTCCCCGGCTACTACAAGGCCTGCCGCGAAAACGCCGCCGCCCTCGACAAAGAACTCACCGGCCTCAAAGGCCTCGAACGCCCCACCGAACCCCCCGGCTGCACCCACAACTGGTACAACTACTGCCCGCGCATTGACATGGAAGCCATCGGTTGGACCGGCGACCCCGCCCTCATGCGCAACGCCGTCGTCAAAGCCATCCAGGCCGAAGGCGTCCCCGTCAGCGTCTGGCAGCGTTTCATCCTGCCGGCCATGACCGTTTTCCAGGCCAAGAACGCCTACGGCGGTGGATACCCCTGGGCCATCCCCGGTGCCAACGATGGCGTGGACTACACCCCCAGCCGCTTCCCCGTGGCCCTGCGCCATTGCGACCGATACTTCGCCATGGTCATGTGCCTGCGCGCCCCCAACACCCCAGCCACCGCCCGCAAGATCGGCCAAGCCATCCGCAAAGTCTTTGACAACATCAACAAGATCGACCCCCAGAAGGTCATGGAAATGAAATAGCCGCACATGCTTTCCCCAGCGCTCTGCCGGCCTCTCCCGGCAGAGCGCCGCCGTTCCTGCCGTCGCCGTTGTCCATGTTGTCTGTGTCGCCTTTGCTGTCTTTACCCCCCTTGGGAGGCGCCCCCATGAACATCGGATGGGCCAGCCGCGACGTCACTCCCCCCCGCCCCGTATCCCTCTACGGCCAGTTCCACGTCCGCATCTCCACCCGCGTCAACGACCCCCTCACCGTCACCGCCCTTGCCGTCGAAGGACCCGACGGACGCGGCGGCCAAGACCACGCCGTTCTTGTCTCCCTCGACCATGTCGGGATCAGTGAGAAGTTCCTCGACAGCGTCCGCCAAGCCCTCGGCGACCAAGCCCCTGGCCTCGACCCACAAAAGATCATCCTCAACTGCACCCACACCCACATCGGCCCCGACATCGCCGGCGACTTCTATCCTCCCCAGGGACCCGAAGTCATGGCCCCTGCCGAATGCGCCCAGCTCCTCCGCACGGGCATCGTCCAATCCATCTCCGAAGCCTGGCGCAATCGCGCCCCCGGCGCCGTCACGTGGGCCTTTGGCCAGGCCGTCGTCGGCCACAACCGCCGCGCCGTCTACGCCGACGGCTCCGCCAAAATGTACGGCAAGACCGACACCCCCGACTTCGACAGCATCGAAGGCTACGAAGACCACAGCCTCAACGCCCTTTTCACGTGGAACACCAGCCGCCAACTCACCGGCGTCATCCTCAACCTCGCCTGCCCCTCCCAGGTCACCGAAGGCGCCGACTACGTCTCCGCCGACTTCTGGCACGAAACCCGCGAGGAAATCCGCTCCCGCTGCGGCAAAGACCTCTTCATCCTCCCTCAATGCGCCCCCGCCGGCGACCAGTCCCCCCACTTCCTCATCCACAAGAAAGAGGAAGCCTACATGCGCGAGCGCCTCGGCCTCACCGAGCGCCAGATCATCGGCCGCAAAATCGCCGACGCCGTGGACGACCTCCTCCCCACCGCCGCCGCGGCCGCCCAGAGCGACTGCGTCGTACGCCACCACGTCGAAACCCTCAACCTCGACGTCCGCCGCGTCACCGACGAAGAACTCGCCTGCGCCAAGAACGAAATCGCCAAACTCGAAGCCTCCACCCCGCAGAACGACAGAGAAGCCTCGCGCAAGTTCACCCGAATCAAGTGGTACGGCCGCGCCGTCCAACGCTACCAGACCCAGAAAACCCAACCCTGCCTCCCCATCGAGCTCCACGTCCTCCGCCTCGGCCAAGTCGCCTTTGCCACCAACCCCTTCGAACTCTTCCTCGACTACGGCATCCGCATCAAAGCCCGCAGCGCCGCCCTCCAGAACTTCCTCATCCAGCTCTCCTGTGGCAGTGGCGGGTACCTTCCCACGGCCAAGGCCGTCCGCATGAAGAGCTACGGCGCCGAACCCGCCAGCAACGCCGTCGGACCCGAAGGAGGCCAGACGCTGGTTGACCGCACGGTCGCCATCATCCAGAATATGTGGCAGCCGTCTTGAGGTCCTGCCCACGCCTGGAAGCCTAGCCGTATAGAAAAGGCCCAAAACGCCATGAAAGCCATCCTCGTCCTCTTCGACTCCATGGCTCGCCGCTTCTTGCCGCCTTACGGAAACGACTGGGTCCAAGCCCCTGCCTTCACTCGCCTCGCCCAACGCGCCGTCACCTTTGACAAATGCTTTGTCGGCAGCATGCCCTGCATGCCCGCCCGCCGCGAGCTTCACACCGGGCGCTACAACTTCCTCCACCGCGCCTGGGGTCCTCTCGAACCCTTCGACGACTCCATGCCCGAGATCCTCGGACAAAACGGCATCTACACCCACCTCGTCACCGACCACTACCATTACTGGGAAGACGGCGGCGCCACCTACCACGGACGCTACACCACCTACGAGTTCGTCCGCGGCCAGGAAGGCGACCACTGGAAAGGCCACGTCGCCGACCCCGAAGTCCCTCCCCACATCGGCGAGTCCCTTCGCCAGGACTGGATCAACCGCCAGTACATGCGCCGCGAGCAAGACCAGTCGCAGACCAAAGTCTTCGACCTCGGCCTCCACTTCATCGAAACCAACAAGGACCAGGACAATTGGTTCCTCCAGATCGAGTGCTTCGATCCCCATCCCCCCTTCTTCGCCCCCCAGCGCTTCCGCGACCTCTACCCCGGCCCCAATGACGGCGTCCTCTTCGACTGGCCCCACTACGCCCCACGTTGCGACGAAGAAACCGACGAACGCGTCCAGCAATGCCGCCGCGAATATGCCGCCCTCGTCAGCATGTGCAGCTATTCGCTCGGCCGCGTCCTCGACGCCATGGACCAGCACGACCTCTGGAAAGACACCCTCCTCATCGTCACCACGGATCACGGCTTCCTCCTTGGCGAACACGGCTGGTGGGCGTTTGTCAAACCGCCCTTCTACGACGACGTCGCGGTCAAACCCCTCTTCATCTGGGACCCACGCTCGCGCCGCCAGAACGAGCGCAACCCCCACGTCGTCCAGACCCACGACCTCCCCGCCACCCTCCTCGAATACTTCAACGTCCAGCGCCCCGCCGACATGCAGGGCATCCCCCTCAAAGACACCCTGGCTCAAAACACCCCCGTCCGCGAAGCCGGCCTTTTCGGCGTTTTCGGCGGCCACGTCAACTGCACCGACGGCCGCTATGTCTACATGCGCGGACCTGCCACGCCCGAGAACCGGCCTCTTCGCAACTACACCCTCATGCCCACCCACATGCGCGGCTTCTTCCGCCCCGAAGAGATCAAATCCGCCCGCCTGGAAAAGCCCTTCCCCTTCACCAAAGGCCAGCCCCTTCTCAGCATGGCCGCCCAGCCCTTCATGGCCGACCCAGCCAAGTTCGGCACACTCCTCTTCGATCTGCAAACCGACCCGGAGCAGCAACACCCCATCCATGAACCAGCCATCGAAGCGCGCATGACCGCACTCCTTGTCCGTCTCATGAAAGAAAACAACGCGCCGCCCGAGCAGTTCGAGCGGCTTGGCCTCACCCCTCCAAAGGACTAGAACATGAGCAAGATTCCCCTCGGCATCCAGCTTTACACAGTTCGCGAAGCCATCAAGACGGACTTCCGCGGCGTCATCCGCGAACTCGCCCACATGGGCTACAAAGGCGTCGAGTTCGCCGGCATCTACGGCGGCATGGCCCCGGCCGAACTCGCCGCCTTCCTCAAGGAAGTCGGACTCAAGACCTGCGGACTCCACCTCAGCAAAGACGGCCTGGCCGACCCCAAGAACGAATGCTGGGCCTATGTCGCCGCCCTGCAAAGCCCCTTCGTCACGACCAGCCTCCAGTCCCTCGTCCAGAACGACCTCGACGCCGCCGTCGCCGCCTGCAACCTGGCCGGACAGAACGCCGCCGCCAAGGGCGTCACCTTCACCTACCACAACCACGCCGGCGAGTTCGTCAAGATCAACGGCCAATACGCCCTCGACCTCCTCTACCAGCGCACCGACCCCGCCAAGGTCAAAGGCGAACTCGACACCTACTGGATCAAAAAAGGCGGCGAAGACCCGGTCCCCTATCTCCTCAAATACGCCGGCCGCGTCCCCCAGATCCACCTCAAAGACATGAACCCCGCCAACCAAGACTTCACCGAGGTCGGCGAAGGGCTCATGGACCTGCCCGCCATCTTCGACGCCGCCGCCAAGATGGGCGTCAAGTGGATCATCTACGAACAGGACAAATGCGCCGGCCCCGCCCTCGAAAGCGCCCGCAAATCCATCACCAACCTCAAGAAGCTCGGCCTGGTCTGAGAATCCTCTCGTGCGGGGCGGGTTCCCACCCGTCCCGCACATAGCCGTTCTTGATGGCCCTTCATGCTCTTCATGGTTCATCTGTCATCGCCGTCCGCCGTCTCCCTTTCTTCGCCGTGCTCAGCGCCGCAAACGAGCAGGACTTCGCTTCTTGGAACACTTTTCCTGGGACCGTCGTCGTCCAACAACCGCTCTTGCCGTTCTTCGCGCTCTTCGTGGTTCAATCGCCGCTGTCGTTCTCCGCGTTCTCCGCGTTCTCCGCGTCTCCGCGTGAACCCGCCGTTCTTCCCTGCCGTCCCTGTTGGAGCCTCCCATGCCCAAGTTCGCCGTCATGACCTTCATGTTCAAACCCTGGCTTCGCGACAACCGCATCACCCATGAAAAGATGCTCGCTGGCTTCGCCGCCGCCGGCGCCCAGGGCATCGAACCCTTCCACCGAGATTTCATCGAGGACCCCAACCTCCTCAAAACCTACCCCAAACTCCTCAAAGACAACGGCCTCTGCGCTCCGGTCGTGGACGTGATGTGCAACCTCGTCTACGCCGACGAAACCCAGAAGCGCCAGAGCCAGGACGACCTCAACCGCGGCCTCGAGGTCTGCCATGCCCTGGGGACCGTCATCGCCCATGTCGCCGGCCACCGCCTCGTCCCCGGCGTCGCGCCCGCCGACGGACGCAAGATGATCGCCGACCGCCTCGCCCAAGCCGCCGCCTCGCCCGCGGGCAAGGGTCTCATCTTCGCCATCGAGGACTTCAACCCCTCCCCCGACCTCGTCTGCTCCGCCAAGGATTGTCTCGAAATCATGGACCTCTCCGGCGGCGTCGTCCGCATGGTCTTCGACACCGGCAACTTCATCGCCGTCAAAGAGCGCGCCGACCAGATCTTTGACCTCGTCGCCGACCGCATCACCCACTGCCACTTCAAGGACTTCATCACCGACCCCGCCGCCAAGGCCGGCTACCGCAGTTGCGACATGGGCCAGGGCGAAATCCCCAACCGCGCCATCGCCCGCAAGCTCGTGGCCCGCGGCTATGACGGCTGGGTCTCTCTGGAAACCTACGGCCGCGCCGAAGTGGACCCCGTCACCGCCGTGCGCAGCGAACTCCCCGTCCTCAAGTCCTGGTTCGCCGCATAGCCTCCCGCCCTTCCCATTCTCCCCATCCCTCCCATTATTTCCATTGACAACCCGCCCCCCGCCAGACACGATATCTGGTGGTGTGGCCGCGTCTGAGGGGTCCGCCTTGCGGGCGGCGCGGACGCCGGCCTGCCACGTGGGAGGTCCCGCCATGCGCAACCGCATGATCGCCGCCATCGCCTGCGTGTCGCTCTGCCTCGCCCTCGCCCCCCTGGCCCGCGCCCAGCAGCCCCAAGACCTCCTCTCCGAGCGCGCCCTGCCAGCCACCACTGTCGCCGCCGTCATCCTCCCCGACGTCACCGGCGCCGGCGACGCCTTCAAACAGACCGCCCTCTACGAGCTGTTCCAGGACCCCGAAGTCCAGGCCATGTTCGCCCCCATCGTCCGCGAATGGCTCGCCAACTGGAACATGCTCTCCCCCCTGTCGCCCATCAAGCCCGAAGACCTCGCCCAGCTCCTCAGCGGCGAAGCCGCCATCGCCCTCGCCATGGACGGCCAGCCCGCCCAGCCCCGCCCAGCCATCCACATCGTCCTCAAGCCCCGCGCCTTCCAGGCCGCCCAGGACTCCTGGCAGAAAATCCTCGCCTTCCTCACCGCCACCGAAGCCATCCGCGGCCAGACCGCCGCCAACGGCGGAACCCTCTGCCAGATGAAGAATGGCGTCCTCGCCGTCACGCCCCGCGATAACGCCATCCTCTTCACCTTCGGCCCCCCTCATTGCGCCCCCGACTGCCACAATGAACTCGTCGCCCGCCTGGCCGGCCCGGCCGACAGCCTCGGCCGCGTCCCCGCCTACAGCGCCGTCATCAACAAAGTCGGCCGCCACAACGTCCTGCGCGTCTACTTCGACCCAGCCCCCATCTACACCCTTGGCCTGGTCCCGCCCGGCGTCCAGTCCGTCATCGGCGTCCTCGGCCTGCGCCAGGCCGGCCCCCTCTTCCTCGGCGCCAGCTTCCAGGACCGCGGCCTCCGCCTCAGCGCCTATCTTGCCGCCCCCGCCCCCCGCGCGGGCCTGCTCACCCTCTTCAACGGCGCCCCCCTCACCGCCAATGACTACGCCCTCATCCCCGCCTCCGCCGCCGCCTTCAAGACCGGCCGCATGAATCTCGTCAGCCTCTTCGACACCGTCGTCACCCTCATCAAATCGCTGGGAAACGAAGAACCCCAGGATGTTGACGCCGCCATCGCCACGGCCGACAAAGAGCTCGGCCTCAGCATCCGCAACGACATCCTCGGCCAGTTCACCGACCAGTACGCCTTCTACCGCCTCGGCGGCGAAACGCCCGGCTCCTCCAACATCCTGCTCAAAGTCAAAGACGAACGCGCCGCCGCCACAAACATGCGCAAGCTGATGGACGCCATCGCCGCCCTCATCGGCCGCAACGCCAAGGTTGACCCCGTCCAGTGGGTCCGCTCCGCCGAAATCCAGCGCCAAGGCTTTTTCCAGGTCTACCCCAACTCCATCCTCCCCGCCGCCGTCACCCCCAACCTCATCTTCGCCAAGGGCTGGATGCTCGCCGCCTTCTCCGCCCGCGACGCCCTGGCCGCCGCCCCCCAGCTTCTCAACCCCGGCCCCAGCGTCCTCACCCGCAAGGACTTCGCGGACCTGATCAAACGCATGCCCCCCAACCCCATCGTCACCGCGTACAGCGACTCCGCGGCCTATGCCGGCAACGCCCTGGAATGGGTCCAGTTCCTTGGCGATCTCGGCCACATGTTCGCCAAGATCGGCATCCAGAACGAGAAGAAGCCCATCCCCTTCCGCCTCACCGAACCCCAGTGGCTCGACCCAGGCCGCTTCCCCTCCGAAGACATCCTCCGCTCCAAACTCTTCGGCGCCGTCAGCGTCGTCTCCGTGGATGCGCAAGGCATCTGGTTCGAGAGCTTCTCCGCCGCGGGCCCCATTCCCCCGCTCATGCGGCCCTCCGCCATGGGCGGCACAACTTACCAGGTTCCCGTCCTGGCCGGCATATTGCTCCCTGCCCTGGCCCGCGCGCGCGGCGAAGCGCGCAACACCAACGAGAAGCACAGCCTCCATCAGATTGGCAAGGCCATGGTCGCGTACGCGGGTGACCACCGAGACATGAACCCGCCCAGCCTGGCCGACCTCCAGCCCGACTACGTCGCTGACGCGAGGCTCTTCTTGTCGCCCCATGACGACGCCGGCGAAGCCCCCAAGCTCAAAAACGGCGCCCCGTGCAGTTTCTGCTATGTGGGGTCGCTCCCGTCCAGGGACATGACACCGGAAACCTGGGTCGCCTACACCCGCAAAGGCATAAACGAACGAGGCCGCAACGTTCTCTACTTCGACTGCCACGCACAGTTTCTGCCAGAGAGCGTGTTCCAGCAGGAGTTGAGTCGCCAAGCGCGGGAGATCTTCACCCCCCTGCTCCAGAAAAAAGCCCCCGGCCTCGACCCCGCCCGCGTCCAAGCCTTCCTCAACGACGAGTTCTACGACAAGTAGCCCGCCCCAGCCCCACCCAGCTTGCCTGCGTTCGGGGGCGCCCCTCACAGGGCGCCCCCTTCTCGTCCACAGCCATCACACCCCTCACGCCGTCTGCTGCGCCGCCAGCGCCTTCCGCACCCGCTTCAAATTCCTGTTCACCTTGTCCACCGCCGCCAGAATCTCATCCATCAACTTCCGGCTTCCCAGCAACATCGTCTGGCCCATCAGCATCGCCGTCTCCTCGCACGCCCTCTCCACGTTGGGCAGCCGCAGCGAGTGAAAAGCCTGCGGCACGCAGGAACGGAAGGGAACCGGGCTCGTCGGGTGATAGAGGTTCAGCAACGGATGGCGGTACACAGGCGCGTAAGGCTTGCCGAACGGAACCCCCTCCGCCGCCAGCGCCTTGCAGTACTCGTCCCGCGTCAGCCCAGCCTTGGCCGGATCGAACACGAAGTGCATGCAGTAATACGCCTGCCGCGTCACGCGAGCGTCGCGCCGCGCCGCGCGCAGCGGCCCGCCCATCTTCGCCAGCCCAGCGGCCAGATACGCCGCGTTCTCCTCTCGCCGCTTGGTCTGCTCCTCCAGCCTCAGCAGCCCCCGCCGCAGCAGCGCCGCCTGCATCTCCGTAATCCGGTAGTTGTGGCCGTACAGATTCGCCGGTTCGAGCGCCGGCGGCTTGCCCGGCTCCGCGGCCACGCCGGGCTTCGGCGCCCACCCCACCTGCTTCAGCCCGAACACCACGCGCCGCACCTCGTCGTCGTTGCACGTCACCGCCCCGCCTTCGCCGCACGTCAAGACCTTGCTCTGCTGAAACGAAAAACTCCCCGCGTCGCCCAGCGCGCCCGCGCCCACGCCGCGCCACTGGCTGCCATGCTGGTGCGCCACGTCCTCCACCACCTTCAGCCCGCGTTCCTTGGCCAGGGCCAGGATCGCGTCCATGTCGCACATATTGCCGTAGAGGTGCACAGGCAGCAGCGCCTTGGTCCGCGGCGTCACCGCCGCCCGCGCCGCGGCCGGGTCCATGCACAGCGTCTCCGGGTCAATATCCACCATCACCACGTTCGCCCCGATATCCAGCGCCGCCTGAATCGTCGCCACCCACGTCAAGCCGGGAGCGATCACCTCGTCGCCCGGCCTCACCCCCACCGCTTGCAGCGCGCACTGAATGGTCACCGTCCCGTTCGCCAGGCAGATGCAATGCTTCGCGCCGATGAACTTCGCATACTCCTCGCAGAAAGCGATCTCATGGGGCCCCAGCCAGCTCCACTTCCCCGACTTCACCACCTCCGCCACCACCGCCGCGTCCTCGTCCGTCACCACCGGCCACGCCGGCGCCGCCGTCTTCACCGCCTTCTTGCCGCCTTCCAGCGCCAGCCTATTCGCCGCCGCCATGCCTGACCTCCTTCTTTTTCGCCTTGCCAAAGTGAACTATGCTTGCTAACTTCTCGTCCCGACACAACCATCATACAGCCCCAAACGCCGCAATTCTTGACCAAGACTTGCTCCGCAGTTAACATTTATTGCTATATAATATTCCTCACGAACCCATCTATCGCCGCCTTTGCCGTCCCTGCCGCCCCTGTTGTCCCTGTCGTCTTTGCCCCTTCTGAGAGGCCTTCCCATGTCCGTCCGTTCCCAACGCCGCGGAGCCCTGAGCCCCGCCGCAAACCAGCTCTTCGACCCCTCCGCCGTCAACCTCCTCTTGCGCCCCCAGGACTGGCGGCTCGTCTCCACCCAGGCCCCCCCTGACGTCGCCCCCGCCAAGCGCGTCCCCGCCAAACGCGCGCTCTGGTCGCGCCGCCACGCCCACGCCCACCACCACGCCGAGTTCCTCTTCGTCCTGAGCGGCCGCGGCCTCTTCGGGTGGAACGGCCGCCTCTATCCTTGCCAACCCGGCGTCGTCTTCCACCTCGGCAGCCAAGAACCCCACGACCTCG
>CAYYEE010000101.1:0-11210 GCA_964470775.1 uncultured Planctomycetota bacterium
CTACGCCATGATGGGCGAGGTCGTCGAGCGCCGCTTCCGCCGCATCGCCAGGCACGAGGAGGTTCCGCCCGACGTCCTGCTCCTCGACGGAGGCCCCGGCCAGCTCAACGCCGCCCTCGCCCGCCTCGACATGCTCGGCCAGCGCCCCAAAGCCGTGCTCGCCCTGGCCAAGCGCGAAGAGCTCATCCACTTCGCCCCTGGCGAAGATCCCCTGCGCCTCAAGCGCACATCGGATGCTCTGAGACTGCTGCAGTACGTGCGTGATGAAGCGCACCGCTTCGCCCAGCACTATCATCACTTGTTGAGAGGGAAGAGCCTGCTGGACCCGCGCGGCCGGCGCGGCAAGCGGCCGGACGCCGGCAAAGACGCGACGCCATGACGCCCTCGCGGCCTCAGCCGCCGCGAAGCGTTGACCTGCCGGGCGCGGCCGTTTGCTTCATGGGACAAGCGGCCGCGGGCGCACGATCACGGTTGGGGGCCTTCTGAGACGCGCCTCCAAGCTCACGCCCAAGCAGGCCGTCGAAGCCCTCGAGGACAAGGGTATTGACCTTGACGAACGGGTCCAACTCTCCGCGAACCCCGAAATCCGCGGCGCGCTCGCCGAGATCGAAAAACACGAGAAGGGCGAGAGGAACGTGGTCTCGCTGGAATAGCGGAGCCCATCCTCTCGCCTTCGCACACCGGCTCCGAGCCTCCGTCACGCTCGGCCTTCATCTGCGTCATCTGGCTATCCGCGATTGCCGTACGCCGTTCGCCGTAGCTGTGTTCATCTGTGTGATCTGTGGCTCTTTGCCGTTCGCCGTTCTCCGCGTCTCCGCGTGAGCCCGCCGTTCCTGGCTCACTTCAGGTACGCCGCTTCCACCTTGCGCAGCGCGGCGAACACCTCGCGCATCTTGGCCACGCCCACCTTCTCATGGTGGTTGATGCGGAAGATCGTGTTCATAGACGCCAGGAAGTTGGGCAGCGCGTACTCCTTTTTCGGGTCGCCCTTGTAAAGCGGGCACGCCCACGGATACCCCGTCTTGCCGAACACCGCCCGCTCCTTGTACCACGGGGAATCGGTCACCGGCCCGCTGTACGTCGCCTCCGCCGGCACGCCTTCCGCGGCCAGCGCTTTTACGAACGCCGCCTTGTCCACGCGGATTTTGTCCAGGTCGAGCCGCAGGAAGATGAACCAGAAGCTCGTCTCGCCGTGAGGCGGGTCCGCGATGACGCGCACGGACTTCAGCGTTTTGCACTGCTCCGCCAGCCACAGCGCGCTCTTGCGCCGCGCCGCCACCATGCCCGGCAGCCGCTTGAGCTGCACGCGGCCGATGCACGCGCTCAGGTCGTTCAGGTTGCAGTTCAGCGCCGCCACCACGTTGCCCGTCCCCGCCGGCAGACCAAACGGCTTGCCCCGGTCCGAGTACCACCGAATCTTCTGGAACAAGTCCTTGTCGCGCGTGTAGACAACCCCGCCCTGGCCGCCGGTGGCGTGGTGCTTGCCGAACATGGTGGAGAACGCGCCCACGTGTCCCCACGCGCCCAGGAATCTGCCCCGATACTTGGCGCCATGCGCCTGCGCGCAGTCTTCGACCACCTTCAGCCCCCGGGCCTTGGCGATCTCCATGATCGGTCCCATCGGCGCCGGCACGCCGCCGATGTGCGCCACAATGATCGCGCTGGTCTGCGGGGTAATGCGCGCCTCGATTTCGTCGGGCCCCATGTTGTACGAGCCCGGCATGGAGTCCGCCGGCACGGGAATCAGGTTGCACAGCGGCACGGGCATAATCCCGCCCGCGTCCGTCATTGGCGGCACAATCACCTCCGTGAACGGCTCCACCTCCAGCGCGCGAACCGCCACATACACCGCGTTTGTGCCCGAGTTCACCGCGTCCGCGTACCCGCCGCCCATGGCCTGCGCGAACTCCTGGCAATACGCTTCTTCCTCAGGGCCGTTGTAGCCAAAGGCCGTGCGTTTGGCGATGGCCGTGTCGAACAGCGCGTCCACCGCCTTCTTCTCCCTTTCTGTGAACAACCCGCGACTGGGCCAAGGTGTCTTGCAGGCTTTGGGGCCACCATTGATCGCCAGTTCCGGCATGTTGCGTCCCTCCATTCCATTGGTTCTACGAAATCTTTCAACTACAGTCCAGTGGCTTATTTTGTAATCCACAGGACTATTCTAGGTTGGCTTTCTGAGTTTGTCAACAGGAATCCGAACATCGCGGTCTTGACGCGGCTTTGTCGTTAGTGGTAAGAATAGATGGAGATAAGCATTGGCTGAGACACGCGGGGAGACTGCTTCGGGCGACGGAGGCCACTTCAGGAGCGGAACGGCGCCAGCGCACAACCGGCGCACAGCCGGCTCGACCTGACGCGCCTCCCCCGGCCATTTGCTGCAAGGAGAGGCATTGGCAGAGCAGAAGTCCGGCCAAACGCGCTATTCGAGGTGCGACCAGGTCGCGGACCAGATCCAGGCACGCATCAAGAGCGGGCTCTATCCGCCGGGCGCCTACATGCCCGGCGAGCGCGACTTGGCCGCTGACTTGGGCGTCAGCCGCGCCACCGTGGCCGGCGCGTTGACGCGGCTGGCGCAAAAGGGGCTGGTGCTTCAGACCAGGGGCCGGGGCACGCGCGTGCTCGCCTTGTCCGACCGCCTGGCTACGGGCCTTGTGGGCGTCGTCGTGCGCTTCAAGCCCACCGGTGTCTCGCGCGAGCCGGCCAACATCCTCGCCGGCATACGCTCCGCGATGGCCCGCCTCAATCTCAACCACGAGGAAGTCCTGTTGCTCAACGGCGGCCAGGACGAATCCGCCGGCTGGCAGCACAGCGTCCCCTCCGGCGAACTCCAGCGCCTGGCCGACCGCTATGGCGGCCTGGTCTTCATCGAGAGCAGCCCCCGCGAGGCCGGGCAACTCCTCGCGCTTCAGGCCCAGGGCATTCCCGTCGTTGTGGCTAACATGGAGTGGGATTGGGACGCCGCCATCAGCGCCACGCGCACCGATCACCGCAAAGCCATGTTCCAGGCCGTCCGCACCCTTGCCGCCTTGGGCCACCGCCGCATCGGCTACGTGGGCCGGCCGCGCAACCGTTGCTTCTATGGCCATTCCGAGGACGGCTGGCGCGACGGCCTCGCCGACGCCGGCCTCGATGTGGACCCGGCCCTGCTGCGCCATTGCGGCGATTCCGAAGCGGTGGGGGGGTTCCTCGCCGCGTGGGAGATGCTCGCCCTGCCCCACCCGCCCACGGCCATCGTCACCGCCCGCGACCTGTTCGCCGAAGGCGTGTGCGAAGCCGTCAAGGAGCGCGGCGCCGTGCTGGGCCGCGACGTCTCCGTCGTCGGCTTCGACGACGTGAGCTGGCCCGACGGCCGCGCCTTCCTCACCACCTTTCGCGAGCCTTGCGAGGAGATGGGCGCCGCCGCCGTCCAGATGCTCGCCGACCGCATCGCCGACCCCAGCCTGCCCGCCGAGGACCGCGTCATCGAGGCCAAGCTCGTCTTGCGCCGCAGCGCTGGCCCGCCGCCCGGCGACGGCCCCGGCGTGGACGCCGGCGCCGTCTGCGCCCAGATCGCCGCCATCGAGCCTCCCGTGCGCTGATAAACGACAAGCTCTTGCCGTCCCTGCCGTCCCTTGCGTCCCAGCCCATCGTCCGTTAAAAAGGACGCAGTTCCCCGGCCGCCTTCGCGCAAGCCCTTCAGACCAGGAGCCTCCAGCGTGCCTTTCTCAGGATTGGACGCCCAACCCGCCAAGCCCGGCGAGAGCCTGCTCACCCACCCATCCTCGCAACTCCGGCTCGCGGCCGAAATGCCCTGGTGGGGCTGGCTTACCGTAGCCGCGTGCCTGGCGATGTGCGGACTGCTGATCTGGTACCTCTGGCCCAAGAAGCCCAAGGACCCCTTTGCCGGCGTGGCGCGCGACGCGGACGGAAAGCCCGTCCCCCCGTGGAAGCAGACGCCAGACTCGGCAGCCCCCCGCTGAGGCGCCCATGCCCAACCCACCCGATCCGTCCGGCCCTTCCGAAGTGTCCGACAGGTCCGATCCGCCGGGCGCTTCCCGCCCCATGACCTTTCTCTTCGCCATTGACAATCTCCGCCATGGCGGCGCCCAGAAAGTCCTGTGCGCCATCATCGCCCGCCTCGACCGCCGCAAGGTCACGCCCATTCTCTGGCGCCTCGGCGGCGGCAGCGACATCGAGAAGTGGTTCACCGACCTCGGCGTCGAAATCATCGGCTACCCTCCGTGGCAGATGTGGTCCGGTCTCGGCCCGGCCCGGATGTTTGCCCGTCTTCTGCGCCAGCGGCCCGCCCTCATCCAGACCTTCCTCTTCCACGCCGACGTGGCCGGCCGCGTCATGGGCCGGCTGGCCGGCGCGCCGGTCGTCCTCTCCTCCGCCCGCGCCACCAACGTCGACAAAGCCCGCTGGCAGCTCTGGCTCGACCGCCTCACGGCGCCCCTCGCCGACCAGATCATCGCCGTCTCCTCCGCCACGCGCGACTTCGCCGTGGCCCACGAAGGCGCCCGCCCCGACCGCACCGTCGTCATCCGCAACGGCATTGACGTCGAAGCGTGGACCCCCGGCGCCGGCCGCGCCGAAACGCGCGCCGAACTCGGCTTCACCGGCGCCGACTTCGTCGTCGGGACCATCGGCCGCATGACCCGCCAGAAGGGCCACGGCGTCATGCTCGAAGCCGCGCGCCTCGTCGCCGCGCGCGACCCCCACGTCAAGTGGTTCATCGCCGGCTATGGTCCCTTGGAAGCTGAACTGCGCGCCCAGATCGCCAAAGCCGGACTTGGCGGCGTCGTCCACATGCTGGGCTACAGAAAGGATGTCGCCCGCCTCCTCGCCGCCATGGACCTCTTCGCGCTGCCCTCATTGTGGGAGGGCATGCCCAACGCCTTGCTCGAAGCCATGGCCATGGGCCTGCCCGCCGCCGCCACGGCGGTGGACGGGAACCTCGAACTTGTGGAAAATGGAGTGACAGGTTTGTTGACGCCGCCCAGCGACGCGTCGGCCATGGCCCAGGCCGTGGAGCGACTCGCGGCCGACCGGCGCCTGGCTCAGGACATGGGCCGCCAGGCCCGGGCCCGGGTGGAGCGCGAGTTCCGCCTGTCGCAGACCGTCGAAGCCTACATCGCGCTCTACGAGCGTCTGCTCACCGAAAAGCTGGGCCGGCCTGTCCAAGGGCTGGCGGAAAGGACAACGACGCATGGCTGACCTCTGGCGCATGTTCCGCACTGGCCTCACCGTGCTGCGCAAACCCCTGCGCGTCTACACCCCGCCGCTCCATTTCCAGCTCGAACCCGCCACCGGCTGCAACCTCCTGTGCAAGACCTGCCAGGTCCCCGGCTACACCGAGCGCAAGGTGATGCCCCTGGACAAGTTCGTCCACGCCTTTGATCAGATCAAGCCCAAAAAGATCGGCCTCAGCGGCGCCGGCGAGCCTTTCCTCAACCGCGACATGATCGACATCATCTCCTACGCCACCCGGCAAGGCGCCTCGGTCCTCACCACCACCAACTTCACCCTCTGCCGCCCCAAACTCGAAGAACTCGCCGCCTCCGGTCTCAAGCTTCTCAAGGTCTCCCTTGACGCCGCCACGCCCGAGACCTACCACCGCATCCGCGGCAAAGACCTCTTCAACCACATCCTGGAAGACCTCAAGTCCCTTCAGGAGATCAAGAAGAAGCGCGGCGCCGCGTTCCCCTACGTACGTTTGCAGTTCGTGCTGCAACATGACAACCTTGACGAAGCCCCCGCGCTAACCCAGGTCGCCCGCGACGTCGGCGCCGACTCCGTCTATTTCCAGCCGCTGGAGACGCTTCTGATTTCCGAGCGCAAGGAAGCCCTCACCGAAGGCGTCACGCGCGAGCGCATGGAGCAGCGCCTCAAAGAAGCCCTCGCTTCCGCCGAAGCCGCCGGCCTGGGCACCAACGCCGGCGTCCTGCTTCGCAGCCTGCCCCTCTACTACCGCAAGTACGAAGCCGGCGTGCCCGCCACCCCGCCCAGCCGGGTGTGCCTGTTGCCTTGGTTCAGCGTTTACATTACGGTAGAAGGCAACGTGCGGCCCTGCTGCTCGTTCGGCGAAGGCGAAACCCTGGTCATGGGCAACGTGTTCGAGGAGCCCTTCGACCGCATCTGGAACAACGACAAGTACGTCGCCTTCCGCCAAGCCGCTCTGGACCGCAAACTGGCCTATGCTGTTTGTCGAAATTGCACGCCGAACCGTCTTAGAGACTTTATGAGCTTGTCCGCCGTCTTGCCCGGATTCTTCGGACGGCGGCGTCCCAAGGTTGAAGCCGGGGGGTGATAACCGGAGTCCGCGCTACCAGACCGCCGAAGAAGCCGCCGCGCCGGCGGGGACATGTTGCGGCCCATCGCCGGAGCTCATGGCCGCCCTGAATTGTGTCGAAAGGGCGGAATCCCGCCAACGGCGGGATTGAAACGTGTCCCCGGAATAGACGCGAGATCTTCAGCCGGCTGCTGGCGCGGGCTTTCCATGGAGGGATGTGGTGGCCGTGGGCGCGAAGAAGGACAGCGGCTTGTGGGTGGCCTTGGCTGTGGCCGGCCTATTGGCCGGCGCCGGATTGCGGTTCGCCGACTTGGGCCGCTGGACGCTGTGGCCCGATGAACTCGCCTCCGCGCGCCGGTCCCTGGCGCCCGGCGTCGCCGAGCACCTGCGCGGCATGAAAGGCAACCACCCGCTCTTCGAGGTGGCGGTCCTCAGGCCGTGGTCGCGCCTCACCTCCACCGACGCCGGCCTGCGCATACCCTCGGCCGTGGCCGGCGTCTTGACGCTGCCCGTGGCGTGGGGCGTGGCGCGCATGTTCGGCCCGCAAGCCGCCGCGCTCTGCGTGTGGTTCCTGGCGCTCTCGCCGCTCCACCTCATGTACAGCCGCATGGCCCGGCCCTATGCCTTGGCCACCTTGTGGGCCGCCCTGGCCACGTGGGCCATGATCCTCGTCTTCCGCCGCGCCAGGCCCCGCGCCCTCCTCGCCTGGACCGCCGCCTCCGCCGCCCTCGCGCTCACCAATCTCTTCGGCCTGTTCCTCACCGCTGGCCAGCTCGTCTTTGCCGCGTGGTTTCACCGCCGCAAGCCCATGCGCATACTCATCTGGGCCGCGGCCGCCGTGGCCGTGGGCATGTTGGTCGCCCCCTGGCTGGCCGAGAGCCTCATCAGCGCCGCCCGCTGGAGCCAGGAGACGACGTACACCGCCCAGCAGGCCGGCGCAGTCGCCAAGGCGCCTTACTTGTTGTTCGTCGCCGCCCTGGGCGAAACCGTCCACCCCCTCAACTTCTGGGTCGTCGCGCCCGCGGTCGCGGGCTTTGGTCTGTGCGCTGTGGGAGCCTTGCGCCAGTGGCGCCGCAAAGGCTTCCAGTTCCTGCTCTTCCAGCTCGCGGCCGTGGCCGTGGGCGCGCTGGTCTTCCGCGCCACGGCGCCCAAGCACATGCTCGTGGCCGCCCCCGCGTTCGCCGCGGTCATAGCCGCCGGCGCCCTCGTGTGGCGGCCCCGCTGGCTGCGCGCCACCGCCATCGCCCTCGCTCTGGGCGCCCAGACCGTGTCCGTGGTCAACTACTTCGCCGGCCGCGAGTTCCACGACGCCGACATGGTCACCCCCTGGCGCGAAATCGTCGCCGCCATCGCCTGGCAGGAGCGCGATGGCGACGCGCTGCTCATCGGCTACCAGGGCGACAAGGATGTCTGGCGCATGTTCATGCGCTATTACACCGGCCGCCTCAAACCCGTGTGGATCGACTTCGCCGATTGGCGCGTGGACCTCAAGCGGCGGCTCGCCGGCCGCCAGCGCGCCTGGCTGCTCCTCCACGAGGGCGACCCCCAGGCCGTCATGACCGCCTGGCTCACCGCCCAGGGCTACACCGTGCGCAAGCACGGCTTCCAGATGGAAGAGCACACGCTCCGCGGCCTGCGCGAAGGCTGGGACCGCGCCCGCTCCGTCCGCTCCCATCTCTACACACTGATTCTGGCGGAGCGCAGGGCCGAACCCTGAGGGCAGGGCGGGCATCGTCGAATCCATGGGCCGCATGAGGCGCATGGGACAGCCCCCGCCGTTGCCAATCCCCAGAATCCCAACCCCCAGAAACCTTTGTTAATCCCCTTGACAACACCCTAAAAGTATGTATAATGTATGATTAAGGAGACAAGCCCATGCAACCCCTCACCCCAGGCCAAAAACGCGTCGCCGAGCGCATCCGGGACAGCCTCCGCCTGCGCGGCTACGCCCCAACCATGGAAGAACTGGCCCGTGATCTCGGCATATCTAAACCCACGGCCCAGCAGTATTTGCGTGCCCTCGAGGCCAAAGGCGCCATCCGCCGCCGGCGCTATGGCCATCGCGCCATCGAGTGGGCCGGCCCGGAAGAAGAAGCCGGCCGCCTCCCCCTTGCCGGCCGCATCGCCGCTGGCCTGCCCATCGAAGCCACCCAGGACATCGAAAACGTAGACATCGCCGAAACCCTCGGCGCCAGCCAAGGCCGCGAGTGCTTCATCCTCCAAGTCAAAGGCGACTCCATGATCGAAGATGGCATCTTTGACGGCGACTACGTCGTCGTCGAGCGCCGCCACGCCGCCGAAAACGGCGAAACCGTCGTCGCCCTCCTGCCCGACAACACCGCCACACTCAAGCGCTTCTACCGCGAAAAAAACCGCATCCGCCTCCAGCCCGCCAACGCCGCCATGTCGCCCATCTATGTGCAAGAAGTGGTCATCCAAGGCGTCGTCCGAGGCCTATTCCGCCGCATGGCCGCCCCAAGCTGACCCTCGCCGTCCCTGGTGGATTCGCCCCAGTCATGCAAATCGTCAAAGTCAATGAACGCATCAAGGTCCGCGCCGACTTCACCCCTGGTGGCCGCCTCGTCCCGCTCCTCTTCAAGCGCGACGGACAGGATGCCTTTCGCGTCAAGGGCGTCAACGCCACCTGGGAAGACCGCGAAGGCCAGGCGCGCCAGCTCTACTTTTCCGTGCGCGTCAGCCAGTCCGAAGACGTCTATCAACTCCGCTACCGCGAAAAAGACCGCACTTGGTGGATTGACGCGGTGCTGTTAGAAGGGTGAGCTGCCGGGGGACAGCGCCGCGAGACTCTTGCCTTCGATAGGGGGGAGGGGGGAGAGAGAAGGACCCGCCTGGGACGCTGCGCTTCGGACCGCGAGCCCCTCGCCCGCGGCGGGGGGGACACAACAATCCCGTCCGATGTGTCCGAGAAGTCCGGCATGTCCGATGGAGGCTAAACCAAATGACACGGGTGAATCCAGAAAGTCTCTCCGCCACGCTCGACGCCGTCAACGCCGCCTTTGTCGACGGCAAAACCCTCTCCAAGACCCAACGCTTGGACGCTGCCAAGTGGATCGCCGCCCGCCTAGAGCTGCGCCATGCCCCGCCCGCCGGCGAGCGCTTCGTAAAAGGCCGGGCCGTGGAAGGCGAAATCGACCGCCGCCGCGGAGTTCTCGTCCAGCGCGTCTTGGAGCGCGCTTAAGGATCGGACCATGCCCGAACGCTTCATCAGCGAACCCATCACCCCCGCCCCAGGCCAAGGCGACGCCAGCCGTGTCGCCCGCGGCGAACCCGGCCTGCCTCATCGCTTTCGCTGGCGCGACCAGGAATACACGGTCGAAGAAGTCCTCGAAACCTGGAAAACCACCTCCCCCTGCCGCCACGGCAGCGGCGAGCGCTATGTCGCCAAACATTTCTACCGCCTCCGCGCCGCCGGCGGCGCCGAAATGACCCTCTACTTCGAGCGTCGCGCCCGCCGCGGCAGCCCCCGCCAGTGGCGCCTCTTCTCCATCAAAGACCTCTGACCCACACCCCCGTCCACTCCGTCCGACAAGTCCGGCGTGTCCGACCCGTCCATGCCCCACCGCATCATGCACGTAGACATCGACGCCTTTTTCGCTTCCGTGGAGCAGCGTCGCGACCCCCGCCTGCGCGGCAAGCCCGTCATTGTCGGCAGCGGCGTCATCGCCAGTTGCTCCTATGAAGCCCGCCGGTTTGGCCTGCGCGCCGGCATGGAGCTCCACGAAGCCCGCAAGCGCTGCCCCCAAGTCGTCATCCTCCAGGGCCAGTACCCTGTCTACCGCTGTTTCGCCGCGCGCGTCTTCGACCTCTGCCGCCAGGTCTCCCCCGACATCGAAACCTATCTCGACGAAGCCTACTGCGACCTCACCGGCACGGACCTCCTCTTTGGCCACCCCCTCAACGCCGCCCTCGCCCTCAAACGCGACATCCTCCGCCAAACCGGCCTCACCGTCAGCGTCGGCGTCGGCCCCAATCGCATGATGGCCAAACTCGCCGGCGGCGCTTCTCGCCCCGACGGACTCCGCGCTGTCGCCGAAGACGAAGCCCAGGACTTCCTCGCCAGCCTGCCCGTGGAAAAACTCCCCGGCGTCGGCCACGCCACTCGCGAAGCCCTCGCCCGCCTCAACATCCAAACCATCGGCGCCCTCCGCGCCCTCCCCCGCGGCTCCCTTCAGCAAATGTTCGGCGCCCACGGCCTCATCCTCTTCGACCGCTGCCGAGGCCGCGACACCGCCGCCGTCACCGAGAAAGAAGTCCCCAAAACCATCAGCCGCGAAACCGCCTTCCACCGCGAAACCGACGCCCCCGCCGAAGTCGAGGCCATGCTCTACTACCTCGTCGAACGCGCCGCCCGAACCATGCGCAGCCTCGGCCTCGCCTGCCGCCGCGTCGAAGCCCGCCTGCGCTACTCCGACTACCGCGCCGAAACAGGCGGCGTCACTCTCCTCGACGCCGCCAGCGACGACACCCGCCTCTTTGACGAAGCCCTCGCCCTCACCCGCCGCCTCTGGACCCGCCGCGCCAGCCTCCGCTTCGTCGGCGTCACCCTCTCCCGATTCCAGCGCGCCAGCCAGCGCCAATCCACCCTCTTCGACCAACCCGCCGACGCCCGCCGCCACCGCCTCTGCGCATGCCTCGACGAACTCCGCGCCCGTTTCGGCCATGCCGCCATCGTCGCCGGCAAATCCGTCGAACTGCTCGGCAAGCTCCGCCAGGACAGCTATGGATACGTCTTGCGCACCCCTTGTCTTGCGAAGTAACTGCTCGCTCCTCCGCGGCGCCACGCCCCTGGAGCGCCTGGTCGATCGCGCCAGGGCCCTGGGCTATGCCTCCGCCGCCCTCACCGACGTCAACAACCTCTACGGCGCCGTCCGCTTCTACAACCTCGCCCGCCAAGCCGGCCTCAAGCCCATCCTCGGCT
>CAYYEE010000102.1:0-11177 GCA_964470775.1 uncultured Planctomycetota bacterium
GGCGGCGAGAGGGGCGGCGTCGCGTTCGCAGTTGGCGCGCAGATAACCGAGCTGGCTCTGGACTTTGAAAGGCTCTCGTCCGCCGAAGATTTCGTAGGCCACGATGCCGAGGGAGAAGATGTCGGAGCGGGGGCCGACGTGGCGGCCTTCGATCTGCTCGGGGGACATGTACTTGGGGGTGCCGACGAGTTCGCCGTAGATGGAGACCATGGCTTCGGGGCCGGTGAGGGCGAGGTCGAACATGGAGAGTTTGGCGATGAACTGGTTGCGGCGGTCTTGTCCGATATAGATGCTGGCGGGTTTGATGTCGCCGTGGACGAGTTTGTGCTGGTGGACGCCGCGGAGGGCCTCGGCGACCTGGCGGAGGAGGGAGAGGCCTTCTTCGACGCTCATGCGGCCGCGGGCGAGGCGCTGGCCAAGGGTTTCGCCGTCGAAGTACTCGAAGGCGAAGTAGTAGCGGTTGCGGCATTCTCCACAGCCGATGAGCCGAAGGATGTTGGGGTCTTCGACGCGGCGGAACTCTGGGTCGCGGATCTCTTCGTAGATCTGCTGGATGCGGGGGTTCTGGGAGCAAGCCTGGCTGAGGATGCGGAGCATGACGGTGCGGTTGGTTTCGGTGTCGATGGCCTTGTACAGGTCCGCGATGCCGCCGCCGCCGAGTTTGTGGATGAGCTCGAAGCGGTCGAAACGAATCCGGGTCTTTTCCAGGGCCATGATGTGGGCTCCCAAGGAACACGCGCCTTGAGCGGGACGTGGCGCCGCGCCGGCCGGAGCGGGCCGGCTATGGGGCTGGATTCCGCTCTTCCCCCTGCGCTTGAGGCGTTTCGACGAGTCTAGAAATCTCGGTTAGGATAGCCCGCGGGGTTGGGGTGTGTCAACAAGCCGGCGCGCCGGGGTCGCTGTTGGGGCCGGTATCGGCGGGAGGGGCGGCGCAAATCCGTGCGCCGGCCCTGCCCCTATCAGCATGTGAACCGCCCGAAACGGAGACGCCGCAGACTCCTCTTATCGCCGTTGACAAAAGCGCCCTCAAGGCGGATACTGCCAATCTGGCGGCGGCGCCGTCGTGTTCCCTCATCCTCTTCGCGGAGCCACCCGAGGCATGAGCAGCCTATCCCGGACCCCTGAGGCGGCGGCGGAAACCTTCGCGCCGGCGCGTGTCAACCCTCTCCTGCGCCATGCCGCCGAACAGCGCGTCAGCCTCGACGGACCGTGGATGTTCCGACTCGATCCCTCAGCCCGCGGCTTGGAGCAGCGCTGGCAGGAAAACCCCTCCGGCTTCGAGCATCGCGTCACCGTGCCCGGCTGCTGGCAGGGCCAGGGCTTTGGCGCCGAGGGCGAGGAACTGATCTGGGACTTCCGCCTCCTGGCCAAGACCTTCCGCGCGTCCTATGTGGGCGACGGCTGGTACGCGCGCGAGTTCGCGCCCGAGGCCGCGTGGCGCCGGCGCCGCGTCTGGGCGTGTTTCGGCGGCGTCCACCCTAGCGCCGAAGTCTGGCTCAACGGCCAGCGCCTGGGCGAAAACCACCTCCCCTTCGCGCCCTTCGGCTTCGAGATCACCCCCTGGCTCCGATGGGACGCGGCTAACCTGCTCGTGGTCCGCGTGCACGAAGAAGACCGCGCCCTGGGCCTGGCCTACAACTGGCAGGGCAACTGGTCCGGCCTCTATCGAGGCGTGGACCTCACCGCCACCGGGCAAGCTTTCCTGCGCTGGGTGGGCCTCCACGCCGACCTGGCCGGCCGGCGCCTGCGCGTGCGCGCCGAACTCGGCGGCTCCTTCGCCGGTCTGGGCTCCGTGCGGCTGGCCGTTTCCGTGGCCCCCGCCAGCGGCGGCGATGTGGCCGGACAGGCCGAAGCCCAGGTCACCAGCGCGGTGGCGCAACTGGACATCCCCGTGGCCAGCCCCCGGCCCTGGAGTCCCGAAGACCCGAATCTCTACCGCGTGGACGTGGCTCTCTCCGCCGAAGGCGAAGTCCTCGACGCTCAGAGCGACCGCGTCGGCTTCTTCACGCTGGAGGCCCGCGACCGCCGTTTCTTCGTCAACGGCCAGCCGTGCTTCCTGCGCGGCGCGGGCGGCCTGCTCTCGTGTCCTGAGACCGGCAGCCCCGACACCGACCGCGACCGCTGGCGCCGCAAGCTGCTCACGCTGCGCGAATACGGCTATAACTACGTCCGCTGCCAGTCCTTTGTCCAGACACCGGAGTACCTCGACGCCGCCGACGAGGCCGGCCTGCTGGTCCAGAGCGAAATGGGCATGTTGGGCGCCTGGTACGGCCAGAACCCCTGGCGCTCCCGCGCCTGGCCCCGGCCTCTGCCCGCCTTCCGCGACAGGCTCCGCGCCCAGTGGAACGCTGTCGTGGCCCGCGACGCCAGCCATCCCAGCGCCTGTCTCTACTGCATGAGCAACGAGCTCCCCCTCTCCGGCCACCCCCGGACCGCATGGCGTTGCGCCCGCGACACCAAAGCCCTCAACCCCCGCGCCCTGGTGGCGTGGACCGACGGCGGCCTCGACGAGAGCCTGCCTCAGGACTTCGTGGCCGCCGAAGCCGCCGACGTCGAGCGCACCCAGCGGCCCGTCATCCAGCGCGAGTTCCGCTGGTGGAGCTCTTTCCCCGACGTCCGGAACATGGCCCGCTACAACGGCGCTTGCCGTCCCTGCGCCGCCGAGCTGGCCCGCGAAGCCGCCAGCCGCCACGGCCTGGCCCACATCCTGCCCCAGGCCGCGGCCAACAGCCAGCGCCTCCAGTTCATCGAGGCCAAAGGCAAGCTCGAAGCCCTGCGCCGCCAGCACGGCCGCCTGGCCGGCGTCTGCCACTTCTGCGGCGCCGACACCAACCCATCGCCCCAGGGCATTCTTGACGAGTTCTACGAGCGCAAGTACGCCACGGCCGATCAATGGCGCCGCGTCAACAGCGACACGGTCATCCTCAGCAGCCTCGAGTTCGACGGCCGCGTCCTCGAAGCCGGGGGCGCGTTGCGCGCGGACCTTTTCGTTTCCGACTTCGGCCGGCCTCCCTTCGCCAATCCCGAACTGAGCTGGCGCCTCAGCGTGGCCGGCAAACCCGCTGGCGAAGGCGTTCTCGCCTATAAGCACGAGGCCTTCGCCACCTGCCCGGCGGGCCGGATCGCCGCCGGACTGCCCGCCCTCGACGCGCCCGCCGAGGCGGCGCTCACCGCGCGGCTCGACGAAGGCGGGCGATCCGTGGACAACGCGTGGAGCCTGTGGGTCTTCCCCCAGGCGCCGATGCCCGACCAGGCTCTGGTCTACGGCCAGCCGCGCCACACCTGGTTGCGCGACTGGGCGGCCGACCTGCCCGCCTGGACAGACGGCCCCACCGAAGGCAAGGTCATCCTCGCCGAGGTCGTGGACGACGCGCTGCTGGCCGCCGCGCGCGGGGGCGCCCGCGTCATCGTCGCCGCGCCCGAAGGCTTCCTGCGGCCCTTTGACCCCAAACTCGGCGCCGAGCGCGGCCGCTACTTCTTCACCCCGCCCGCCAACTACCCGCCCTACGAAGACGGCCACGAAGGAACCATCATCCAGCCCCACGCCATGCTCGCCGGCATGCCCCACGAAGGCTTCGCCGACCTCCAGTTCTACCGCCTCATGGCCGACGCCCCGCCCATGGACTTGGAGCCGCTGGGTCTCTACCAGGGCGACCCCGTCATCCGCGCCGTCCACTCCTATCCCGCCGGCCGGCCGCTGGGCTATCTGCTCGAGCGCTTCTGCGGACGCGGGGGCTTCGTCTTCTGCGCGCTCGACCTGCGTCGCGCCTGGGTCGAAGCGCGCTGGCTGTTCGCGCGCCTCTGCGCCTACGCCGCCAGCTCCGCCTTCCGCCCCGAACACGAGCTCTGGGACTTCGCCGCCGCCCGCCTCAAAGCCGCGTCGGAGGATTAGAGACATGGTCACGCTGGCCTTGGCCGGGTTCCTCCGCTCGTTCTACACCGGCGTGGAGAACATCCTCAAGCGGATCGTGCTCCGCGCGCAACGCCTCCGGGCATGCCTGGGTCTTAGCAGCCTGTTGAAAATGTCGCGTTTGTTCCGGGGACACGTTGCGATCCCGCCGTTGGCGGGCTTCCGCAACATGTCCCCGCCGACACGGTGTCTTTTTCAACGGGCCGTTAGGCATGTCTTCCGCAGCGCCTGCACGTTCGACCTTTCCTGGGACAAGAGGGTCCCGCTGCCGAGGGAATGCTCGCGCGCCATGCAGGCGATCGAGGCGGACGTCAGGTCTTTCCTGGCGAGCCGGCCTCTGGCTCCATGACACCCGCGCCTTCCTGCGCCTCCACTCTTTGCCCCCCCAAAAGGCTCTCCCATGACCCCCGCTCCTCGTCAACTCCTGCCCGACCTGTTCGTCTTTCAGGACACCTGCAACGTCTACCTCCTTCGCCAGGGCAGCGCGGCCGCGGCTGTGGACTTCGGTTCCGGCCAGTGGATGAAGCATCTGCCCGGCCTCGGCGTCAAGCGCCTCGAACACGTCTTCCTCACCCACAGCCACCCGGACCAGTGCGAGGGGCTCTGCGCCTTGCGCCGGCGCCCCTTCGCCGTCCACGCGCCCGCCACGGAAGCCGCTTTTCTCGACCCAGACAAGGTGGCCCAGTTCTGGAAGAGCCACCGCTTCGGCGCTTGGCCGCCGGGCCGGAGCGTGCTGCGCAGGGGCGTGGCCGGCGTGGCCTATGACGTGGGCGAAGGCCGCGATTTCTTCTGGCGGCCCGGCGCCGGCGCCGCCGAGCGCATCTGCTTTGTCGCCACGCCCGGCCACGGCCAAGGCGCCCAGTCGGTCATCGTCAACTGGCGCGGCAAGATGGTCGTCTTTTGCGGCGACGCCGCCCACGCCGGCGCCACCATGTGGCGGCCCAGCGACGCCGAGTGGGACCACTGGACCTGGCGCGGCCCCATGGCCGCGTGGAACAGCGCCCAGCGCCTCGAACAGATCGGCATGGACCTGCTCTGTCCCTCGCACGGCCCGGCCGTGGCCGATCGGCCCAACGCCATGCTCCGCCGCCTGCGCAAGAAGCTGCTGGCCTTTGTCGAGTCCAAGCTCTCGCTCTGCGCCGGCGAAAAGGACGAGTTCTGGCCGCTCGAGCCCATCGGCGGCCAGGCCTTGCGCGTCCTGCCCCATGTCGTCTTGTGCCGCCACAATACCTACCTGCTGTTGTCCGGCGCGGGCGAAGCCCTGGCCGTGGACCCGCACACCGGCGAGATGGACGACCTCGACGCCGCGCTCGAGTTGCTCGGCCGGCCCAAGCTCACCGCCGCCATCGCCAGCCATTTCCACAGCGACCACACCGACGGCCTGCCCCTTGTGCGCCAGCGCTACGGAACGCGCGTTTGCCTGCATCCGCGCGTGGCTTGGCCCGTGGCCAATCCCCGCCGCTGGGACCTGCCCTTCCTGCCCAAAACCCCCATCTGCCCCGACGTCGCGCTGCCCGAGCGGGGCTTGTGGCGCTGGAATGAATATGAGTTCCAGGTCGCGCCCTGGCCAGGCCAGACTTGGTGGCACGCCGCCTATCAGGTGGCGGTGGATAACACGCGCGTCTTCTTTGGCGGCGACAGCTTCCAGCCCGCCTCGCGCTGGAACGGCACGGGAGGGTATTCGGCGTTCAACGGGGTCCGCTTTCGCGAAGGCTACGCGCCCAGCGCCCGCCTCATCCGCGACTGGAAGCCCGACATCCTCTGCAACGGCCACCACTGCGTGTTCCGCTACCGCCCCTCGCGCTTCCGCAAGATCGAGCGCTGGGCGCTGAAGACGGAGAAAGCGATTCAGGCCCTCTGCCCCAGCGGCAGCCTGGAACAGGACTACTACATGCACCCCCTCGGCGGCGCGCTGGCGTATCCGGCGAGGTGAAGAGGCGCTTCGAGCGCCTCGCGTCGCCGTCCACCTCTTCCATCAGGGCCACATAGACCGCGGCGCCGCCTCTTTCCTCTACTTCCCCGGCACGTCCGTCAGACGGAAGCCGATGAAGAGGATGGCGTAGCGGTTGTAGTACGCCGTGGCCAGCGGCGATTGCAGCGCCATGATGGCCTTTCCCGTGCGCGCGTCGCGCACCGTGATGGACAGCTTGGCCGTGCCTTCCTGCACCGAGATCTTGTACAGCGCAAGCTCCGGCGTCGTGAAGCCGTTGCCCATGATGACAAGCGGAATAGCCGGCAGCCCAAGCAGGAATTCGGAGCCGTCGGTGCCCATCCCGCCGCTGGCTGGCTCCGCGATCACCTCCGCCTCCTCCGGCTTGGACACCAGACACGCCCCGTCGCGCAGCAGCTCCGCCCGAATACTGTGCAGCACATAGCCCTCGTCCGTCGAATCCAGCAGCGTGGAGTCCACATACACCTTGCGGCCGCTGATCGGCCCGAAGTCCCACGGCGCCGTGGCCCGATCCGCCGCCGTGCTGATCAGCAGCTGCTCCACGCCGGTGCGCGCCGTGTCGCTGCGGCGCTCCGACGCGCACCCAGCGGTCATCGCCGCCAGGCACGCCGTGATGATAAGGATGTGGCGTTTCATGGCCTTCTTGTTGTTCTCGCCCGACGCGATGCCCATTCGCGTCATTCCATGGCCAGGTCTAGCGCCTTTTGCGCGTGGATCACCGTGGTGTCATAGACCGGCGTGGACGTGTCCGCCTGCTGGATCAGGAACGGAATCTCCGTGCAGCCCAGCACCACGCCCTCCGCGCCCTGGCTCGCCAGCTCGTCCACCAGCCCCAGCCCAAAGGCCTTCGACTCCGGCGTCACCTTGGCCGTGATGAGCTCGCCGAAGATGATGTCGTTCATGCGCTTCTGGTCCTTGGGGCTCGGCGTAAGGGTCTCGATGCCGCGCTTGGCGAAGGCGCGCTGATAGAAGCCCTTGCTCATGGTGTAGATCGTGCCCAGCAGCCCCACCTTGCGCTGGCCGCGGCGCAGAATCTCGTCCGCCGTCGCGTCCATGATGCTCACCCAGGGAATGGGCAGATCGTCGCAGATGCGGTCGTACACGATGTGAATCGAGTTGCACGACGCCACCACGAAATCCGCGCCCGCGCGATGCAAGCGGCAGATGGCGTCCTTCACCGCGTCCGGCCGGTCATAGCCCGCGTCGATGTACTCCTTGAAATTCACGCTGTAGATCACGATCTCCGGATACGCGTAATCGCGGCGCGTCTCGTAATACTTGCGCGTAATGTACTCGTAATACGCGGCCGTGGACTCCGGCCCCAACCCGCCGAAAATACCGATCGTCTTCATAGGAACTCCATGGGGCAGCCCGAGAGAAAGCAACGCCGGCAGGGCAGGGCGCCCCGCCGAGAACCATGTTACTCGACGGCTCGAAACGCGGCAAGAGGCAGGATTTGGCTGGCCCGCGCTTGTTGACGTCGGTCCGCGACGGCCCTAGAATCTGCCCGCGACGGGCCGAGGCGGAGTCCCCGCCCCGGCCCCGCCTGCCTGTTCCAGTGGCGTGGAGAAAAGGCATGAACGTCTTTTGGGCCGCTTTTCAGGCCGTGGCCGTGCTGCTTGGCATCGGCTGGCTGGGTTTCTGGGTGGCCAGCCGCCGCATGGTCCGCGCCGAGGCCCTGGGCGCCATGCAGCCGCTGGCGCTGGAGGTGGCGCTGCCGTGCATGGTCTTTTCGGCCGTGCTGCTGCGCTTCGATCCCCAAGCGCAGCCCGGCTGGTGGAAGCTGCCTCTGTGGTGGGCGGGGTTCATGGTCTTCGGCCTGGCCATGGCCGGCGTGGCCGCCCTCGCCGCGCGCCAGGGCGCCCGGCGCGAAGCGGCCATGTGCGTCTTCCTCAACAACGCCGTCTTCTTTCCCACGGTTCTGCTTGCCGGCCTGCGCGGCCCCAACACGCCCCTCCTGGCCGATCTATTCCTCTTTACCCTCTTTTTCCACGCCTTCTTCATGGAGGCGGTTCACTTCTTCTTCCCGCGCGCGGGCGCCGTCAACTGGCGCCGGCTGGCCAGCCCGGTTCTCATCGCCACCCTTGCCGCCCTCGTCATCCGTCTCGTCCAAGCCCAACGGTTCGTGCCGCCGTTCATCGTCGAATCCACCCGCCTTGTCGGCGGCATGGCCGTGCCCCTGCTCATGCTCATCCTCGGCGGCGCGTTGTTTCTCGACTTCGAGCAGCGCGGCCGGTTCGAGTGGACCGAGGTGGCCAAGTTCGTGGCCGTCAAGAACGGCCTTTGCCCGCTGGCCATGGTGGGTCTGCTGTGGCTGATCCAGCCGCCGCCGGGCGTGGCGCTGCTGTTGCTCCTGCAAAGCGCGGCGCCGCCCATCACCGCCGCCGTGGTCCTGGTGGAGCGGGGCCGGGGCGACCGGCGGATCGCGGCTCAATACGTGCTGGCCAGCTTCCTCGCCGCGCTCGTCTCCACCCCCGCGGCCCTGTGGCTCGCGTCTCAGGCCGGCGTCGCGTTCTGACCCGCGGCGCGGCGCCGGGCCGCGGCCAGGTTGCGGCTCAGCCCTTGCGCGAAGTGGCCCATCACGCACCCGCAGATCACAAGCTGGAACCCCTTGTCGAACCACTCGCGCGTCTGCTCGCCCGTGCCCACCACCATGCCCGCCGCCTTGCCGTGGTCGCGCGCGATGCGGCCGATGCGCTCGATGGCCGCGATGTGCGCCGGCGCCTTCATATACTCGGCCAGCAGCCCCATGTTGTGCGCCAGGTCATACGGCCCCACCATGAGCGAATCCACCCACGGCTGCGACGCGATGACCGGCGCGAACTCGATGCCGGCCGGGCTTTCGATCTGGCACAGGATGGCCAGGCTCTCTTCCACCTTGGCCCAGTCGTCCGGCGTTGCGCCGCCCGTGGTCATAATCACCGGCCCGCCCATGCCGTGCCGTCCGCGGGGCGGGCAGAAGGCCGCGGCGCGCAGCGTGTCGAGCTGCTCCTGCGTCTCCATCCACGGAACCATCAGCCCGCCCGCGCCCAGGTCCAGCGAGCGCTTGATCGGGTCCATGGCGCAGCTCTGCGGCCGGATGAGCAGCGGCAGGTCCAGCAGCCGCGCCGTGCGGCAGAGCTCCTCGGCCTTGGGCAGCTCCACCTGCCCGTGCTCCATGTCCAGCACCACGAAGTCAACGCCTTGGCGTTTCATGATTTCCAGATGGCCGGGCCAGAAGTCGAACGTCATAAACACGCCGAAACATTCGCCGCCTTGGCGGATCTTCTGCTTGAGAGAGCTCGCGAGCACGAGGAAATCCTTTTGTCGAAATGGAGGCGCGGCGCCGCGCCCAGGAGCGCGCTATGATACCCGGCGGCGGGCGCCGGGCAAAGGACCGAAAGGACGCAGGGGACGGAAACGACAGCGGCGCCGGCGCGCTTCAGCCCGGCGCCAGCCGGACCGTTTCGCCCGGGTTCAGCTTCAGCGTCAGCGGCAGGTCCATAGCCTTGCGCCGGCCGCCCTGCTCCACGGACACGCGCTTCTCGCCCGCCACGTCCACCGTGATCTCTCCGCCGAGAGGCGCTTCGATGGCCGCTTCGGCGAACGCGCCGTTGCGCCGCGCGCCGCTGGTGAGGAACGGTCCCGGCAGCCGCACGCGCTCGAACGACACGTCCTTCCACGCCTTGGGCGCGGCCGGGAAGAACCGCGCCACGCCGCCGTGATGGTGGACCAGCATCTCGCACATCGCCGTGGCGCCGGCCATGGTCCCGTCGAGCTGCATCACCTCGTACTTTTCCAGCGGCTCCACCATGCGCTCCACGCGGTGCACCGTGAAGCCCTTGAACCGCGGGATGTAGGCCGTCGCCAGCCCCTCGTTGATGAACAGGTCGCGCCAGATCTTCAGCAGCAGCCACGGCCCTTCCGTGTAGCCCACGCGCGCCTCCAAAATCGCCGCCCACGGCAGGCACCACTCGCTGCAATCGGACATGCCCACGCTCAGCCAGTGGTGAATCGAGTTCTCCACGATCGCCGCCTGCTCGGCGTTCAGCTTGCCCAAGGTGTCAAAGGGGTAGATGGCGCCCAGGTGCGAGTGATGGCGGTGGGGGATGGTGAAGTCCACGCCGTCCATCACCGCGATGCGCCGCTTCTCCGGCGGCCCGGCCAGCGTCCACGGCGGCAGCTTTTCCTTGATCCGCAGCCAAGCCGGCGCGGGCGACTCGCCCAGAACCCGCGCGCCCGCGATCAGCGCGTCCGCCAGCGCATGCGCGCAGGCGAGCTGATACGACGGGTCCTTGCCGCAGCGCTGGCCCGGCGCGACCTGGTACTCGGCCGAGATGCTCACCGGGATCGAGAGCCGCCCGTTCTCCTCCACGAGCATCTCCTCATAGACGCGCATCACCGCGCGCATGAACGGCATGGCGCGGTCGCGCAGAAACGTCTTGTCGCCGGTGCTCTGGTAATACATCCAGAAGAGCAGCGCGGTCCAGCCCGACACCGCGTGGTCAATCGAGCTGCCCGCGCTGATGCCGCCGCAGGCGTAGCCCCGGTCGTCAATGGCATGGTTCAACACCAGCCCGTCCTCGATGCCCACCAGAGCGCGCGCGTTGTCGCGGAACACGCCGCGGCTGGCTTCCAGCATGTTGAACAGCGGCAGCAGGTGTTCCATTTGATTCACGGCAAAGGCCAGCGTGTAGATCTGCTGGATGTTCACGTTGAAGTGGTAATCGCACGACCAAGGCGGAAGCTGGTACTCCTCGGCCCACGGGCCTTGGAGCGCCGCGGGCAGGGGGCTGAGCGGGCTGGTGGCCGCGGCGAACTTGAAGAGCGCGTAGTTGAACAAGCGCTGGAACTCGCGGTCCGGCAGCTTCACCACGGCCGAGCGGCGCCAGTAGCGCGCCCACCACGCGCGCGCCTCGGCTTGGGCCTTGGGCCGGCCGGCGAAACGGTTCATCTCCGCCTTGCACGCCTCAAAGGCCTTGTCCGCCGTGGCGCCGGGCGCCATCGCCACCAGCCATCCCGCCTTGATCTTGCGGCACAGCGCGGCCATGGCCGGGTCGGCGGGCAGCTCGATAGCCCAACCCGTCTCGCCTTTGCCACGGCGCTCCACAGGCGGCTTGACGCCGAACGAAGCCAGCTTGTCGCCGGTCCATTCCCACGTCGTGCGGAACGACGCGCGGCCAAGGACGCCTTCCGGGTCCGCGATGGACACCACCGGCTGCGCCGGGTCCAGGAACAGGACCGCGGGCGCCGTCTCGCGGCCTTCCTTGTCGCGCATCCACACGCTCAGTTCGCCCGTGCGCAGGTTCAGCCGGCCCCGGCCCGGACGCAGCCCGC
>CAYYEE010000103.1:0-11111 GCA_964470775.1 uncultured Planctomycetota bacterium
CCCTGGGGGTACTACATCTACTCCGTAGTCAAGCAAGGCTCCATCGGCCTCGCCTACGAATCGCGCCGCATGGCCATCCCCAGCGCCCGCTTCGTCGGCCTCTCCTCCTTCGACCGCGAAAAGTTCAAGATCCCCGCCAACGTCACCATCAGTCTGAACAAAGAGGACATCGGCCGCGCCAAGCAGATCCTGGGCTATCCCTGGTTCCAGAAAAAGGAATGGCAGAAGGAAATTCAGCAGATGCTCAAGTCCGGCGTCAAGATGGAGCTCGAAGCCCTCAGCGCCAAAGACATCTCCTTCATCACCCGCAAGTACCTGCCCCAAAAAATCAAAGACGGCGACATGCTGGATTGAGGCGCGCTTGACTCCCGCGCAGCGGACGTGGACCTGCTCGTCAGATTCGCGCTGGGCCGCTCCCTGCTCGACCACGGCGGCCTGCTCATGGACCGGCGGGAGTTGCGGGCGCAAATGCCTTCCCCTCGGGCATCGTCATCTCGTCAAGATTGCCCAGTCCCATGTCTCTCCCTGTCCGTTGGCCATCAAGAACCCATCCGTCCGCCGGCCACTCTGCGACGCCGGAACCCCATGCGCAGCCCCAGCCCCTCCGCGCCTCCGCGAGTCTGCCGGACGCGCCCAATTTGCCCGACTTGCCGGACCTGTCCGGGCAAAACGCCGCGGGCCCCGGCGCCTCAGCGCTGGGGCCCGCGCACACCCGGCCAGCGGCCAGCCGCGATCACTTCGCCGGCTTGCCCGCTTTCACGTAGTCGTAGTAGATTCCGCCTTCTCCCGCGTTGAACACGTTCCCCAGAATGACGCTGCGGATCGCGCCGTCCACGCCCGAGACGCTCTGCGCCTCCGGCTTGTCAATGCCCGGCCCGGTCAGCAGCCCCTCATACGTGCCGTCGGGATTGCACTTCAACCCCAGCGTGTAGGTCTTGCCCGGCTGGATGACGCCGAGCGTCTTGTTCCCCATCATCACCTTCCGCGCATCCCCCGCCTCGACGATCACCACCTGGAACTCCCCCCCCTCGCGCGCCATGCTCAACACGCAGAATTGGCTCTTCGTGGGCGCAGGCACGCCGAAGCCGATCTCGATCACGAAGGGCTCATCCAGGTTGAACGCCATTCGCGGCGCGAGGATGTTGTTGTCGCCCTTGCCCGGATTCAAGATGCACATCCCGTCCTTGAACGACGCGTCGCGCCGGTTGCCGCCGGGCGTGAAGCTCCACCCCTCCGGCATCGCGCCGCCGTCGAACCCCTCATTCAGCAGGCTGCCGTCCGCCCGGATCAGCGGCGCCTTCGCCTCGCCGGCCATCGCCGGCAGACACACCAGCAGACTCAGCGCCGCCACAGCGCAAGCCAAGTTGCCCATTCTCATCTCACTCCTCCTCATAGAACACGTCCCGCCCAGCGCAATCACCGCGGGAAATACCACCGCCCAAGCTCCGACGGATCGCCGGGCAGGCCCTTCTTCACCTCACTCCACGAACTGCGCTCGCCGCCGGGCATGTCCTGACGCGCCAGGTTCACGCGCCACGTCATGCCCACCGGCGGCCCCTCCGCTCCGGCCAGCGCGCCCGCCGACTTGAGCGTCTTGAACGGGATGCGGATCTCCACAGCCCAGTACCCCTCGCCCTGGCCCGTGGCGCTCTCCCACGCCAGGTCCGCCGACGCGTCTTCCTTGCCATCCGCACCCACCAGCGCGTCCCACCGCGCGTTGAGCGGATTCACGACCAGGCGCCAGACCTCCTTGGGGTCTTGCGCGCCACACCCAAACACGAGTTCCACGCAGTCGTCCTCGAATAGGCCCTTGTCGTCCTTGGGCCGCTCCTTGCCGGCGACCGTGTTATCCTGACACCGCACGCAGATGTAGAGCGCGTCGTTATCATACACCGCCAGCGCCTGCGTGCCACGTTGCGCGGGCTGGGCGCCGCCCACCACGGAGAACTTGTCGGCCACGGCCTGGCCCTGCTCCGCGCCCCTGGCCTCGCGCCACGCCGCGTCGCCCAGGTCGCCGTCCAGCTTGGGCGCCGGCGTCCCCCGCGAAAGCCTGGGCAGCGCCATGGTGCGCTTGCCGGGCACGCGCAGCCCTGTGATGCCGCCCTGCGCCCCCGCGCCTTGCATCACCACCACGGCCGGCGGCTTCCTTTCCAGAAAAGCCCGATAGTCCTCCGCCGTGCGGTAGAACACCGACTTCTCCGCGCCAGCCAACACGCCGGCCTCGGCGAAAACATGGCACAGGATCACCAGGTTGTCGCCAAACTCCCTCAGCCGCGCGCGCTGCGCGTCGGTCGCCGCCTTGGCTAGCGCCTCCTTGTACAGCGCCTCGATATCCCAGTAGCGCTTCAGATACACCTTCAGCGCCATGTCCGACGACATCTCGTAGTCCTGCACCGCGCGCGGCGCCGCCTTCTTGTAGTCGCCGATCTCCTGGTCCAGCATCCGGTACAACCGCCCCATCGCCTCCGCGCCCGGGCCGAACGCCCGGCCCAGCCATTCATCCAGCAATGCATCCGCGTCCGCGTCCGGATTCCACATCAGCTTGGCCACGATGTAATTGTGCGCCCCGCACATGGACCACGGGACCTGGTAATAGAAGACGTTCTTGAAGCCGTACTTCTTCAGCGTGGCAAAGGTGTGCTTCAACACAGGGAGCGACGGCCCCAGCGGCGCGCCAATGCCCACGCGCATCCACGTCGAGGCGCCGTAGTAGCCCATGTAGTCGGACGCATGGCGCCACGCGCCGCACAGCCGCTCAAACTCGTCCTGATACTCCGGCTTGTAGCGGGTCAGCCCGTAATGATGAATCGGCGCCGACATCAGCGCCACATTCGGCTCCATCTTGGGCATCGGAACCGGCGGAAAAGTGTAGTCGTAGTACACATAGCCGCAGACCAGCTTGTCCGGCATTTCCTTCCCCACGATCCGCGCCACGTCGTTGTAGAACTTCAGGATCAGCGGCGCCACGGAATGCCCATAACCCCCAAAGTCGCCCCACTCCTTGCTCGGTCCCTTGATCTTCAGCTTCTCGCACTCGGGACACTCGCACCAACCGCCCCCATCCGAAGGCGAAATGGACACGAACCGCTGGTTCGGATTCTGCCGTAGCCACTCGATCGCGCCTTCGGCAAAGGCCTTCACCAAGCCCGGATTCGTCGTGCAGAACTTGGGCTGGAAATTGCCCGCGTCCGTCGCCGGCACGGCCATGCGCTTGCCGCCATTCAGCGCCAGATACTCGGGATGCGCCCGCAGCACCGCCCTTGACGGGAAGGAATCCCAGTTGTGGCCGTGGTTCACGCGCCACCCGCCGCACCCAAGCCGCGAAGCCCAGTCGAAGTAGCCGCCGCTGCTATCCAGCCTCCGGCTGGGGAAGAACGGCTTCTCCGTCACGTCCAGCGCGGGAACAACGACCGCCTCCTGGCGCGGGATATCCTCTCCGAGGACATCCGGCGAAAGCCACCGCACACCCACCACCCGCTCAAGAAAGGCGTACGCGCCGAACAGCGTTCCCCGCGCCTCAGCCCCGCCCCAGCCCACGCGGTTGCGCGGGCTGTCCTTGCCCACGATGTACACGCTCGCGCCTCGCGTCACCAGCCGGAACGCGTCGTCCGGCAGATCCTCCGCGGAGACGCCCGCCGCCCTCGACACCGCGTCGTCGCCCAGCCAGATCATCTTCTCCGCGGTCGTGGAACCGATCGGGATTTCAACGCCTGTCGCCTCCTTGATAACCCGCTGAATTTCCTGGGCCGCGGCCCGAACCGATCCCGGGGCCTTGCCGCCATAGCAAATGACGTAGGACGTCGCGCCCTTGTCCACAAGCTTCAGCGCGTCCGCCGCCGAAGCGCCCAGCGCCCCCCCTGCAACCGCGAGCAACGCCACAGCAATTGCGCAAGCCAGCCGGCCGGAAGCCAACTCCCTCATCGCCGCCCTCCTGCAAGAAGCGCCCGTGACCACCTCGCTCTGTAACGCTGGAAACGCGTGGCCGCAAGATGACCCCAGATCGCAGCCGTGCCCCAGAGCCGCGCTCCGGACATCGCGCCTTCCCTGAAGCCGCTTGCCCCTCCCTTATGGCGCCACCTTCGCGTTCGCGTCAACGCCCGAATTGACGTCCAAATCATGCCAGACCGAATAGACGGTGTTGTTGAAAGCGTTGTAGTTCGACCCGCATGGCATGTAGCTGCCAAGAGTGTAGTTCGTCCATGCGCGGCCGGCGTAGGGGTTGTCCAGCGGCGTGGTGGAGGCGTCCAGGCGCCAGACAATCCGCTCCTGCGGATCACCGAAGTTCGCCACGTGCCCATCGCCGTAAAGCACGCTGTATGAGGTCCGGTGCGCCCGGATGCCGTATCCGGCGATCCGTTGCGTGTCCGCGATGGTCGTCAGCGTAATGGCCACCGCCGCGCCTGAATCCCTTACCACCTTGCGGCCCAGCCCGTCGTAGTACCACCCCTTGCTCATCGTATCCGCCATGATGGCTCTCGCGCCCAGTTGCCTTTGCGACGCGAACAAGCCGTTGCCCATCTGCGCGTACACCTTGGGCGCCATTCCGATCACCGCCGTGCGGTCGTCCTTCACGCGCTCCCAGTCGCGGTGCCACGGGCCCCGCTGCCCCATCGGCGCGTTGCGATAGGAATAGCTGCTGAACACGGCCGCCCTAGAAGTCCCCACAGGCGCGCCGTTCCAGTTTCCGAAGAGCAGCGTGTCTTTGGAAAAGCCGCCAGCCTTGCGCCAATCCCCCAGGTTCGCCGCGCCCATCTTGCCCTGGTCCGAGTTTGCCTCGTTCATTCCCGAATCGCCAGGCATGTTCGAGGCGCTGGGGCAATAGAAAGACTGCGCGTCCGCCAGATAGCCGCCCGCCAGCAACATGCCGGCTCCCATGGGAGCCATGTTCAGACTGCCCGCGTCGAAGTTCGCGCTGGGCGACGTGGCGCCATAGCTCTTGACGCCAAGCCCCACCAGCCGGTAACTGCAGACCATCGGGGCCTCATTGATGGCAACCGACAAGACGGAGCCGCCGGGCGTGCGGCTCTGAAAGAGCATGGGGATGTAACCCGAGCCAGCGCCTTGCAGCGGGTTGTTGGCGTATGCGGGCGTGGCGTTGGCTGCGTGAGTGCTGGTTTCCAAAGCCAGGTTGCACACCCCGGCCGTCCTCACGCACCAGTCAATCTCCGGACCGAACGCGCACGGCGAACTGGGCAGGTAACCTGAGTAGTCACCGTCATACGCGGCCAGCGCCTTGCCCATCTGGTTGAGATTGGTCATGCAACTGGACCGCCGCGCCTTTTCCCGCGCCGCGCTCAGCGCTGGCAGCAGCATCGCGGCCAGAATGGCGATAATTGCCACCACCACCAACAGCTCGATAAGGGTGAACGCTCCCACAGCCCCCCATTCTGCCAGGACACACTTCTGAAGGTCACCCGCCCCCAACCGTTCCCGCAGCTTTCTCGTCACCATGGCTCTGTCTCCGCTGCTGACAATGCGCCCTTCCCTCGGGACATAGACTCGCGGCTATCGAAATGTATTATTTACATTTCGCCTGCAACTGATTATGTCGCGGAAAATCAAAAATGTCAAGACCGCCCCATAGCAGCTGTTGAAAATGTCGCGTCTGTTCCGGGGAAACGTTGCGGTCCCGCCGTTGGCGGGCTGAGGCGCCATGTCCCCGCCGACGCAGTGTCTTCTTCAACGGGCCGATAGCGGGAGAGTTCTACGTGTGCACGTCGTTCTTGCCAGAAGAGTACTTGACGAAGATCCCCGCCAAAGCCCCAACATTGTGGAAAGCGCTGGACAGACCGCTACCGTGCGAACGACACCCCGTGGCGGCGAGCCATCTCACCCTCGGTGGGGACGTCCGCCGGTCTCGATCTCATAGTCCTCGTAGGCGTACTCCTGCCGCTGCAGTTCGGGCAGCCCCGCTATGCGTCTCGCTTCGTCGCGCACTTCCACCGCGTGTTCCAGGATTTCCGAAGCGATCTTCTCCACTGTCTCCCGGTCCTTGCCTTCAAACTGGAACACCAGCGTCGCGTCTTCCTCGTTCGGGATCACCACCGCGAACCCGCCCGGCATCCGCACCCGCACCCCGCCGATCTCATACTGCGCCTCGCCCGGATAGCCGCTGCGAATGCGGTTCAGGATAGTGTAACCCATGTCCGCTGAACACGCCACGCTGAAGCTGCCGATCGTCTCGGCCGCCGGAACCGCCAGGCGCAGCTTGATCAAGGAATCTTCGCCCTGACGCAACGCCTCAGCCAGCCGAAGCGCCGCATAAAGCCCGTCCACGGTCCCCTTCATATCCCCGAAAGCCACTTCCCCGTCCGGCCCCAGCGTCAGCGCCGCGCCCTCAGCCACGCCGCGCGCCAGAACCCCCTCCAGCCCACCGCCGGCAAAGATCACGGACCCGCCCGCTTCCTTGATGCCCTCCACCAGCGCCGAAGACGCCCGGCCGTCCACCGCCACCTTCTTGCCCTTCAGGTCTTTGAAAAGGCGCCGCACGTAGATCAGCCCGGCCGTGTCCGGCGTCAAGGCCTTGCCTTTCTCGTCCACCAGCCGCGCCACCAAGCCGTCCTGCGAAAGCGCCACGCCCAGGTCCGCGGCGTCCGTCTTCACACGGTCGCCCAGCGCCGCCAGCGTGGCCGATCCGCAGCGCCCCGTCTCGCCCGTAGCCACCACCTCCCACGCCACGCCCGGACGGCCCGCCACCGCGCGCCGAACCAGCTCCGCCGGCACGCCCGCGGGCGCGAACAGCACCGCCTTCAGCGTCCGTCCCTTGGCCGCCGCGGGCGCGGACCGCCGGATCCAAGCCGCGTATTCCTCGTGCACATCTTCTTCCCAAGCCTCCACCCCGCCGCCAGCCACGTCCGGCAGGGCTCCGCCTTCCATCAGCGTTTTCAGCGACTTCATCCGGCTGGCGCTCGCCGGCGCCGCGCCAAAGAACAGCGCCGCACCCTCGCCCTCGCGAACCAAAACCAGAGCGTCCGCCCTCAGCAACCGCCGCGCGAAGTCCGCAAGAAACGCCGGCTGCGTCCCCGCGTCCGCCACCACGCACCCGCCCGCGGAAAGCCCCTCCGCCACCGCCCGCCGCGTCTCCGCTGCTCCAGATCCGCCGGCCAGCGCCACCGTACCCTTATTCTTCAGCGTCTCCGCGACCGCCCGCCCTAGGCGGCGGCCGAACTCGGGGGTCAAATCCTTGCCAGCCTCGTCGGCAATCCTGTTAGACCGGATATTCAGCATGACACCCCCGCCTCCTCAGAACACATGGGAAACAAACGGTCGTTCGGTCGCTTTTCCGAACACGCCAGCCGCGCAACCATTGGCCCAGCCGATGCGCCCGCCAGAGGCGCCCAGCATCCGCCCGCCTCCAGCGCGGCAAAGGCCCTCATTTTACTCACCCCCGCCAAAAGCCGCAAGTCGCCAAACCGTCCCCCGTCCCGTTTTTTTGCTTGACACCTGGAAGCAAATGAAATACCCTGATAGTCGCTGATAGTCGAAGAGTCTACATGATATGTCAATGATAAAAGAATCCAGCCCGGAAGACCGCCGCGAATCCGGCGATGACTGGCTGACCATCAAAGAGGCGAGTGATTACCTCAAAGTCAGCGAGCAGACCATCTTCCGCTGGATGCGCTCGGGCAAAATCTCCTTCTTCAAGTTCGGGGCCTCGACCAGATTCCGCCGATCCAACCTCGACATGGTGGCCCAGAAGATCACCAGCGAAGCTGAGGTCGAGCACGCCACGCCCCGTTGCCTGGCCTGCGGCCACTCCAAACTCGTCGAAGGCCGCATCCGCTCCACCGGCCGCATCTACTTCCAACCCGACCGTCTCCGTTTCTTCGTCCTCACAGACAGCCTGGCCGCCGTCAAAGCCCGCACCTGCCCCGTCTGCGGACATATGCAGCTCTTCGCCGACACCAACAAACTCGCCAAACTCATCAAGGATGAGGATAAGGAAGACCATCTCAACGAGGAAGAGGAGGCAACGCCACAAGAAGGAGACGCGCGGCAACAGGCTTGAACAGCGCAGCGCGCCGCAGGTCTCGAACTCTCAGACACGCGCGGGACATCGGGCTGGATGGCCCGCGATGGAGACGGGAGGATGGGCCCGGCCGAAAAGCAACGGAGACGGCCGGGTCCGCAACAACGCAACGCGGCGCGCGCGTTTGCTGGCCCTCGCGGCGGGCTGCCGCGAGGGCCTTCTTGTTTGCCGCCGGCGCCCGCCGTTGACTTGCCCCCCCGCCCCTCCATAGAATCCCCCTGTCTCGTCGTCACGGCGCTGCGTCTGGCGATGGCGGGGACATGTCGCAAAAGCCCGCCGAGGGCGGGATCGCGACATGTCCCCGGAACTGATGGAGGCCATCCATGGGCTACCTGCTCGGCATTGACATCGGCACATCCGGAACCAAGTCCCTCCTCTGCGACGCCGCGGGCCGCATCCTCGCCACAGCCACCCACGAGCACCCCTGCTACCAGCCCAAACCCAACTGGTCCGAGCAGATGCCCGAGGATTGGTGGAAGACCACCGTGGCCGCCGCCCGCCAAGTCGTCCAGAAGGCCGGCGTCAACGGCAAGGACGTGCAGGGCATCGGCCTCAGCGGCCAGATGCACGGTCTCGTCTGCCTGGGCGCCGACGGCCAGCCGCTGCGGCCAGCCATTCTGTGGAACGACCAGCGCACCGCGGCCCAGTGCGACGAGATCACCCGCGTCATCGGCCGCCAGCGCCTCATCGAGCTCACCTGCAACCCGGCCCTCACCGGCTTCACCGCCCCCAAGATCCTCTGGGTCCGCCAAAACGAACCCCGCGTCTACGACCAGACCCGCAAGATGCTCCTGCCCAAGGACTACATCCGCTACCGCCTCAGCGGCCAGTTCGCCACCGAAGTCTCCGACGCCTCGGGCACGCTGCTTTTCGATGTGCGCAACCGCCGCTGGTCCAGCGGCGTGCTTAGCGAGTTGAGCATCGATCCCGCCCTGCTGCCCGAGTGCTTCGAATCCACCGTGCCCAGCGCGCGCCTCTCCGCCGCGGCCGCCGCCGAACTCGGTCTCAGGGCCGGCGTGCCCATCGTGGGCGGCGGAGGCGACCAAGCCGCCGGCGCCGTAGGCAACGGCATCGTCCGCCACGGCGTCATCTCCGCCACCCTCGGCACCTCCGGCGTCGTCTTCGCCTTCTCCGACAAAGTCCAGACCGACCCCCAGGGCCGAGTCCACACCTTCTGCCACGCCGTGCCCGGCAAGTGGCACGTCATGGGCGTCATGCTCTCCGCTGGAGGCAGCTTCCAGTGGTGGCGCAACAACATGGCCGACGAAGAGCGCCGCCTCGCCGCCGAACGCGGCGTCGACCCCTACGAAGTCCTCTGCCAAGTCGCCTCCCAGGCCCCGGCCGGCAGCGAAGGACTCTTCTTCCTGCCCTATCTCACCGGCGAGCGCACCCCCCACGCCAACCCCAACGCCAAAGGAGGTTGGATCGGCCTCACCGCCCGCCACCGCAAACCCCACGTCCTCCGCGCCATCCTCGAAGGCATCACCTATGGCATGGCCGACTCCCTCGACATCATCCGCGGCATGGGCGTGGAAATCTCCGAGATTCGCGTCTCCGGCGGCGGCGCGCGCAGCGAGTTCTGGCGCCAGATTCAAGCCGACGTCTACGGCCAGGCGGTCAGCGTCATCAACGCCACCGAAGGCCCGGCCCTGGGCGTCGCCCTCCTCGCCGGCGTGGGCACAGGCGCGTGGAGCAGCGTGGAGGAAGCCTGCTCCGCGGTCATCAAGACGGTCTCGACCACCGCCCCCAGCCCAGCCGCGCCCCTCTACAAGCGCGGCCACGCCATCTACGCCAGCCTCTACGCCGCGCTCAAAGACAGCTTCGACCGCATCAGCGCGTTCGTGGGATAGCCGTTCTCCCCGCGACCTGCTGGATACGCCCGGCTTGCCAGACTTGTCGGACCTATCCGATGCGTCCGGCTCTGGCCCCCTACCCCAGCTCCGCACCCTTGCGCAGCGCCCGACCGGCCCGCGCGCCAGTCACCGCGCCATCGCGCACCGCGGCCACCCCGTTCACCAGCACGTGGCGAATTCCCAGCGATGCCTGATACGGCGCCTCAAATGTCGCCGTGTCCAGGATCGCCTCCGGATCAAACACCGTCACGTCCGCCGCCCACCCCACCCGCAACAGCCCCCGCTCGCGCAGACGCATCCGCTCCGCCGGCTGGCCCGTCACCTTGCGCAGCGCCTGTTCCAGCGTCAACACCCTCTTCTCGCGCGCCAGCCGGCCCACCGCGCGAGCGAACGTCCCGAACGCCCTGGGATGCGGCAAGCCGTTCTCACGCGCCGGGTCCAGCGACCGCGCCGAAGCGTCGCTGGCGACCATCACAAACGGCCAGTTCACGATCCGCGCCAAGTTCTCCTCGCACATCGCGAAGATCACCACCCCCACCCGCGTCTCCTCCTCGGCCAGCAGGTCCATCGCCGCCTCCACCGGCGCCTGCCCGCGCGCTTGCGCCACAGCAGCCATTGAACGCCCCATCCACTTGCGCCCAGCCTCGGAACGCGTCGAAGCCACGATCACCGCATCCCACGCCGGTCCCCCGCCCGGTTCCTCGCCCAGTTCGCGCCGCAGCCGTTCGCGCGCCGCCGCGTCGCGCAACCGCTCACACGCCTTCTCCGGCCCCCCGTCCATCAGCCACGGACTGAACAGCGCCCGCAGACCCGTGCTGCAAGCCAGATACGGGTAACGATCCGCCGCCACGTCCACCCCCTGGGCCAGCGCCGCGCGCAACACCCTCTCCAACTCCCCAATCTTCCCCCAGTTCGCCTTGCCCAGCGTCTTCAGATGCCCGATCTGCAGACGGCACTTCGAACGCCGCGCCACATCCAGCGCCTCCTCCACCGACTCGATCAACCGGTCCCCCTCGTCGCGGATGTGCGTCGCGTAGAGCCCGTGACGCAGCCCCACCTCCTCAGCAAGGAACGCCAGCTCCTCCACGTCCGCAAAACACCCCGGCGCATACTCCAGCCCCGAACTCAGCCCCGCCGCGCCCTGCTCCATCGCCTCGGCCAGCAACGCCCTCATGCGCTCCAACTCCCCGCGCGCCGGCCGCCGATCGTCCAGCCCCATCACCCGCGCC
>CAYYEE010000104.1:0-10973 GCA_964470775.1 uncultured Planctomycetota bacterium
AAGGGGCACGGCTTCGAGGAACCCCCCGCTTGGAGGCTGGATGCGTGTGAGAAGGCGAAGGCTGGGGGACAGGGCAGCTCGGCGGACCAGCCTGGCGATGGGGTTGGGCGAGGGACGGCGGGACTCGATCAACTGGCCGATGGCGATGAGGGCGGGCAGGGCATAGCTCACGACCCCCAGACGCGCGAGGCCCAGCAGCGGCCGCGGCGTCAATGACAGCTCGAACGGCAACGGCGGGACGGCGCGCCACGGGACCAAGCCGCCGAGAGCGCACATCATCAGGATCGGAGAGGCGAACGTCTTGTCCGAGCCGTAAACCGCCCTGACGGCCGCGACTCGTTGAACCGTGTCGGAACCGGCCGCGCGATCGAGATAGGCCTCCACTCCGCGGACGGCCTCCGCGTGGGCTTCCTCGGCTGCCGCGATAGCGAAGGCGGCGCGGCAGAGCCACGAAGTGGAGAGGTTGCTGGGGCTGTCCGGGGTATCGCCCCAGCCGCCGTCCGCATTCTGGTGAGCGGCGAGCCAGCGCAAGCCGCGTTGAACTAGGGCCGCGTGGGCGCCTTTGCCCACGAGGGTCAGGGCGGCGACGGCCGTGGCCACGGCGAGGGCGGAGGGCGAGAGCTCGCCACGCCAGCAGCCTTCGGCCGAGAGCGCGGCCATGAGCCTCGACTTGGCTAGATGATAGGCCTCGCGCACGCGATTGAGATCCAGAACGCCGCTCATGGGTTCCACCCCCTGGACCTGAGCGCGAACAGCATGCGCCACCAAGCGACCTGCCCTCGACCCAGGGCCTGGATGGCGAGACGACGCGGGAGGCTGATGCCAAAGGCCGTCTGGTTGTTCCAGAACAGGCGCGGCATCCAGCGAAAGTTGAGTTCATAGCATTCTTGGAACAAGCGCCAATGCAGACGCGTCATGTCGCGCGTGGTGAATGGTGGCCGGTCGTCCAGCGGCGCGCAAAACATGGGGAAGATGGTCACGCGCTCGTTCCTGAGGCCGCGAACCCAGGCGAGGGTCTTCTCGACGTCGGAAGGCGTCTCGCCTTCAAGGCCCATGACCAGGCTGACCATGGGCATGAAGCCTGCGCTGGCGAGGCGAGTCACCTGCTCGCGGCAGAGACCTGGCCAGTCTTCGTCGCGGTGGGGCCGAATTTTGCAGGCGCCGCCGTTGTGGCAAAGCAGCGCGGCGCTGGCGGTCTCGACGCCGACATTGACCCACGGCCAGAAGCCCGGGGCGGGTCCGGCCAGCAACGCTCGGACTTCGGCGAGGGCCGCGCTGTCGAAACGCGCAATACTGGCCACGTTGGCGTGGTCAATCTGCATCGGGCCAAGGCTCTTGATTCGACGGAGCTCCCGCAGGAGGTCGAGCAGCGCCTGGGGGGCGGCCCATCCGGACGGCGCGGCGCCGTAGCGGAAGAAGTCCTCGCTGATGAGGGCTGCGCCGTGCGAGCCGGCGGCGAGGTTGGTGTCCACGTCGGCGCAGACAAGGCTGGGGCTGGCGTGGCGCATAGGCTCGGATCGTATAGAACAGAAACCGCACCCCCGGCCGCAGCCTCGGCTGATCTCGACGACGCCCATGGTGGATGCGCCACGGATGGGAAGCGGGGTTGCGCCCGGAGGACACTCCTCGAGTTGGCCGAGCTCTCGCCCGGACACGATCCTGCGGAAAACGTCGGCGACGCAGGATTCCGCGTAGCCGGCCACGACGCAGTCAATGCCGAGCCGGCTCATCGCGCCTGGTCGGGTGAGCTGCCACGCGCCGGGTCCCCCTGCCACCAGCTTGAAGGCGCGGCGACTCTTGTGGCGCGCTAGTTCGGCGCACAACCGGCGGAACCAAAGATGCGTGAAGGCGCGGCCGCCGGCGATTCCCTCCATGGTGTTGGTGTTCATGCCAAGGCCGAGAGGGTCGCCGGAGGACAGGCCCACGATGCGGGTGTCAGGGCCGACGGCGGTGGATAGAGACTCGGGCGCCACGACCGCGACATCTGCTCGGGCGAAGCCGCCGGCCAGCAGCGCGGCCTCGATGCGTCGCAGCCCCAAAGGAGCCGTGACGGCTCGGAGGCGGCCAGGCGCGCGCGGGGCAAGAAATCCCTTGACGAAGAAGGCGGGGGCGCCGTTGGTCTGACTGGCGGTGATCATGCCGTCCAGCAGAAGCCGGTGGCCGGCGATGAGAGTTCGGTCGGCGGTGAGCACGATGGGGAAGCCCCGTCGCCGGGCGCCATCAGCGGTCGAGTCTGTCGAGTTCATCGATCAGGGCGTCCAGTCCGTCGTCAACATCGGATTCGGCTGGCGAAGCCTTGGCTTCCACGGGCGCAGCAAGCGCCTGCTCCCATCCGGCGATGCGTCTGTCGGCTTCGTGGCTGGGGAACATAATGGCCCCGGCTGGGCAGACGCGGGCGCAAGCGGGGCAGCCGTTCTTACAGTTGTCGGGCTGGTCAACGCGGACGGAACGGTCGTCGCCCAAGGTGTAGACGCCGAAGAGACAGAAGTCGGCGCACTGGCCGCAGCGGCGGCAGGTTCCGTGGTCAATGACGGGGTACCACCTGGGTGGGACAGGCTTGTCGAAGATCTGCGGCGGCGCGGGCGAGCCCCGCAAGGCCGGCGCGAACGCGGGCAGAATGCGCTGCGCCTGGTCCAACGCATTCTCATCGAGCGAGACCGCGGAGGCCACGTCTACGCCTTGGCCAAGGAGAAACCTGGCCGTCCACAGCAGCGCTTTGGAAGCCATCCAGCCGGCCACAATCACGCGGCCGGCGGACTGCCTGAGCTTCACAAGCGCGGGGTGGCTAGGCTGGAGGTGATAGAGGTGCGGGGCAAGAACCGTGGGAATGCCAAGCTCCGTTGCCTTGCCGGCGAAAGCATCCTCGGCGTCGCGGCGGCCGGGGGACTCATGCGGCGAGCGACACAAAAGCAGGACAACGGGATCCATGACGCTCCTCCGCCCAACCTGAATGCTCACCTGGCAGGCCCCCTCACGCAACGTATCCATGCTACCACAGGGGGCGCAAGGCGGCCAGGGACCGCGCGGACATACTGGACGCTGTTGAATTCATGGACGGGGTATCTGAGGTGGGCGGTTGGCGAACGTTCTTGACAGGTTGCGGCCGACGGTGATACAAAGCGCCGGGGCGTTGATAAGGAAGGGCTCATGTTTACAGGCATTGTGGAAGCGGTCGCGCCTGTGGTGGCGATTCAGATCTCGCCCGGCAAGGGCGCGCTGACGCTGGACCTGGGCCAGCTGGCCGATGGCTGCCGCGTGGGCGACAGCGTGTGCGTCAGCGGCGCCTGCCTGACCATCGCCACGTTGAGCGGTTCGGTGGCGTCGTTCGACGCCAGCGGCGAGACGTTGAGCCGCACGACGCTGGGCGGCCTGCGGCCGGGCGCAAAGGTGAACGTCGAGAGGGCGCTGCGCGTGGGCAGCCGGTTGGGAGGTCACTTCGTGCAGGGGCACGTGGACGCGGTGGGCGCCATCCGCGCGAAGAAGGTTCTGACGGGCCAGTGGACGGTGGAGGTGTCGGCGCCGCGCGAGGTGATGGCGACGCTCGTGATGAAGGGGTCGGTGACGGTGGACGGCGTTAGCCTGACTGTGTGCGGCCTTGACGACGACGGATTCGCCGTGGCGCTGATTCCCCACACCGTGGCCAATACCACGCTGAGGGATATGCGTGTCGGTGACCGAGTCAACGTGGAGACGGACATCCTGGGCAAGTATGTGGCGCGGCTGCTGGGCCGCGCTGCGCTTGGCCAGGGCGTCACCGAGGAGTTCCTGTCACGCCATGGCTTCACGACTCCCTGAGACTGTCATTGCCATCACGATGGGCGACCCGTGCGGCGTCGGGGCTGAGGTGACGCTTAAGGCGCTGGCGCAGCCGTCCATTCAACGGCTGGCGCGGTTTGTCATCGTGGGTTCCGAACCGGTCCTGAACCGGGTCGCGAAGCGTCTGAGGCTGGCGAAGAGCTGGCGGGACGGCGTGTCTTTGGTGGAAATGGGCATGGCGCCGGCGCGGCTAGCCATGCTGGGCCGTCCAACAGAGGAGGGCGGCGCGGCCAGCGCGGCTTGGATCGAGCGGGCGACACGCATGGCTCTGGCAGGCGAGGTTGACGCGGTGGTGACCGCGCCCATCAGCAAGGAATCGCTGAAGATGGCTGGGCTGAAGTGGCCTGGGCACACGGAGATGATCGCCAGCCTCTGCGGCGTGGCGAAACCGGTGATGATGATGGCGGGCCGGGGCATCCGGGCGGCTCTGGTCACGACCCACGCGGCCATCGCGGACCTGCCACGCCTGGTGACCAAGACGGCTGTTCTGGAGACCTTGCGCGTGACGAACCGCGACCTGCGAGCTCGCTTCGGCGTGGCCGCGCCCAGGTTGGGGGTGTGCGGCCTGAACCCGCACGCGGGTGAAGGCGGAATGTTCGGCCGCGAGGAGCAAATGGCTATCCTGCCCGCGATCGAGGCGGCGAGGGGGGAAGGCATTGACGCGCTGGGCCCCCTGCCGGCGGACGCGCTGTTCGTGCCCCGCCATCGGCGACGCTATGACGCGGCCGTGGCGATGTTCCACGACCAGGCCACAATTCCAGTGAAGATGGCGGCGTTCGACAGCGGGGTGAACATCACGCTGGGACTGCCGATTATCCGCACGTCACCGGATCACGGGACGGCCTACGATCTCGCGGGCCGCGGGGAGGCAAACCCGGGCAGCATGGCCGCGGCGATTCGCGCGGCGGCGCGCATGGCGCGCGCGGCCAGGAGGGCCGAGTGAACGCGCCGCGCTACGCCACAGCGACTGAGATCCGCGACGCGCTGAACGCGCGGGGGCTGAGGCCGCGCCACAGGCTGGGCCAGAACTTCATGGCTGACCCGAATATGGCGGCGTTTGTGGCGAACGCGGCGGAGTTGAGCCGCAACGACGCGGCGCTGGAGATCGGAGCGGGCACGGGCGCGCTGACGCGGCTGCTGTGCGAGCGCGCGGGCGCCGTAGTGGCGGTGGAGATTGATACCGCCCTGCTGCCGCTGGCGCAGGAGAGCTGCGGCGATTACGCGAACGCGGTCTTTGTTTCCGGCGACGCCCTTGAGGGCTCACGCCTTGCGCCGGGCGTGGTGGAGGCCGTGGCCAAGGCAACCGCGGGCGGGCGGACGCTGAAGCTGGTCGCCAACCTGCCCTACGGCGCGGCGACGGCGATCGTTCAGACGATGCTGACGCGCGGGCCCCGGCCGAGCCTGATGGTCGTGACCGCGCAGAGTGAGGTCGTTGACCGCATGGCGGCGCAGCCGGGGTCGCGGGACTACGGGTTTCTTTCGCTGGCGGTTCAGATGAACGGGACCGTGGAGCGGCTGCGGACGCTGAAGCCGGAGGTTTTTTGGCCGCGGCCGGAGGTAAACAGCGCTGTGGCGCGGGTGCGCGTTTGGCCTTCCCCCATGGCCGGTGCTGGGGCGGCGCTTGAGCTGGCTTCCGGGCTGCTGGAGCACAGGCGCAAGACGCTGTCGCGCGCGTTGAGAACGTGCGGCCTTGCGGTGTCGGCGGAGGCGGCGGAGGCGTTTCTGAGCGCGGCCGGGCTGGACCCGCTGCGCCGGCCTGACACACTGGGGCTTGATGAGTTTATCCGGCTCGCGGCCCAACTTGGCAAGGAGAAGCCGTGATGCCCACACCGGCGCCCACTCCGCGGGCCGCGTCGCATAGCCGCTTGATTCTGGCCGCTGCCGCAGCGGCGGCGGCGTTGCTGCTTGCCGGTTCATTGCTTAGCGAGGCTAACCTGCCATCGGTGGCGTGGGCGTGTTTGCGGGGGCTTCAGTTTTTCTGGCTTGTTCTGGTCTGCGCATGTGCGACGTCGGGGGGCATTGGGATTCTTGCGCGGATGGGAGTGTTGCCGGGGTCGCTGAGCAGCAGGTTGGTGTTCGGCGCCGGGCTGGGGCTGGGCGCTGTGTCTTTGGGTGTGCTGATTCTGGGCGTATGCGGGCTTCTGCGTCCAGCGGTTCTCGTGGTGGGCCTCTTGGCGCTGGCGCTGCTGGGCGGGCGCGAGACGGTAAGGGCTGGGCGGGAGACGTGGGAGGCGCTGCGCGCTCCCACTGTGGCGCTGTCCGGACCCTCGGCGCTCCGCGGCGTGATGGTTCTTTTCTTCATCATGAACGCGACGCGCGCCTTTGAGCCACCGTGGGAGTATGACGCGCTGGAGTACCACTTTGGCGCGCCGGCGCTGTGGCTGAAGGCGGGACGCGTGACGTTCCTGGACCGCAATGTCTACTCCAACATGCCGCAGAACACGGAGATGCTTTACCTGCTGTCCATGTCTCTGACGGGCTCGACGGTGGACGGGGCTGCGCTGGGGCAGCTTTTCAACGCGGTGATGGGCGCGCTGTGCGCGCTGGCTGTGCGCGGGGCTGTGCGGGACATGGCCGGAAGGACGGCCGGCGGCGTGGCTGGAGCAGTCTGGTACGCGTGGCCGGGGGCGACGCTGTATGCGGGCACGGGCCATGTCGAGATCGCGCAGCAGCTCTACGGGGTATTGGCGCTGTGGGCGGGGATAGGCGCGCTATCGGAGAAGCCCGGGCCGCTGCGCATGGCGGCGCTGGCGGGATTGATGACGGGGCTGGCGATGGGCGTGAAGTACCCAAGCGGGTTGTTCGTGGCGATTCCGGCAGCCGCGCTGTGTTTCATGGCGGGCTTCCGCGCGGGGAAGCTGCGGATGGGCCTGGCCGCGACGGCTCTTGCAGGCGCCGTGGCCGTGGCTTCGTTCAGTCCATGGCTGGTCCGCAACACGGTCAACACGGGCAATCCGGTGTATCCAGTGCTCTACCGCGTCTTTGGCGGCGCCAACTGGAGCGCGTGGCAGGAGGCGCGTTGGCAGAGCCGCCACAGCCCTGGGGCGGGGAGCGTGGGCGAGTTTGTCAGCGCGATTCGCGGCTTCTTCACAGCCAGTGAAGACCGGACGCAGAGCGAGTTGCTGTTCGTGTTCCTGCCCTTTTTGGTCCTGTTGCGGCGGCGCAACGTGACGGCGGCGCTAGGCGTGGCGGGCTACGCGCTGTTCTGCTTTGTGGCGTGGTACCTGTTCACGCACCGGGCGGACCGATTCCTGGCGCCTGTCGTTCCAGCGCTGGCGGCGCTGGCGGGCATGGGCTTTGCCGCTATCGCCAGCCGACCGGGGCGGATGGCGGCGGGTGTTGTTCTGGGGGCGCTGCTGGTGGCTGGGCCTTCGGCGTCGATGCGCTACGCGCTGGTGGAAAGGTCCCTGGCGTCCGCGCTGGGGGATTCGCCGGCGAGCTTCTTCGCCACGAAGGCGCCGGACTTCCGGCTCGGGTTCGAGGCCATGCGGGTCCTGAACGACCCCCAGAAGGTCCCAGCAGACGCCAAGGTTCTGTTCTTTCCAGAGGCGCGCACGTTCTGGGCGGACCGCGAAGTCATTGCGTGGACGCCTTTTGACCGCAGCGTGATGGAGGAGATCGTCGCCAAGGCGTCGAGTCCAGAGGATGTGGCTGCGTCTTTGAAGGCCCTGGGGGTGACGCATGTGCTGGTGAACTACGCGGAGATCGGGAGGTTGCTCAGGACCGGGGACTACGTGTTCGATGGGCGCGCGCGCACCCACATCCTGGACGGGTTCAACTGGCCTCTGTACCAGGCGTTTGAGCAGCGCTGCCTGGAGCGCGTGGCATCGTTTGGGCCGGAGGGTCAACGACCGGCGATCGTGATCTGCAGGCTCGCGGGGGCGCGTGGGTGAGGGATCGCGGCGGAAGGGGCGGGCGCAGGCATCACGTCAGGTTGATGCAGACGTCGGTAAGGGAAAGAGCGCCGACGATCCACATGACGGGGTGGATGCCGCGGATGCGTCCGGCGGCGATCTCGATGACGATGAACGACATGAACCCGAAGGCCAGGGCGGTGCTGATGCTGTAGGTGAGGGGCATGAGGATGATGACGAGGAAGCTGGGGGTAGCCACGGACACGTCGGAGAAGTCTATCTGGCGGACGTGCTTGAACATGTAGATGCCGACGACGATAAGGGCGGGGGCTGTGGCGTAGGAAGGAACGAGCGCGATGAAGGGGCTGAAGAAGAGGGACACGAGAAACAAGGCGGCCACCACCACGCTCGTCAGACCGGTGCGACCGCCGGCGGCGATGCCGGCGCCGGACTCGATGTAGGTTGTGGTGGTGCTTGTGCCCAAGACGGCGCCGACCATGGTGGCCAGAGCATCAGCGCGGAGCATCTGGTCCAGGCGGCGGATGCTGCCGTCGGCTTCGACCATGCGCGCTTCGTAAGCGCAAGCAACAATGGTGCCGATGGAGTCGAAGAGGTCCATGAACATGAGCGAGAAAACGGCGCCGAGGGTACCCTTGGAGAGGGCGGAGGGAATGTCCATCTTGCACAAGATGGGCGCGAGCGATGGCGGCGCGGAAAGGACTTGATCAGGCCACTTGACCAGGCCCATGATCATTGCGGCGACGGTGGTGAGGAGGATGCTGATGAGCATAGCGCCGGGGACGCGGCGCGTTTCGAGAATGATGGCCACGGCCAGGCCGGCCAGGCCGAGAGCGAGAGGTTTGGAGAACTTGCCGAGGGTGACCATGGTGGCGGGGTTGCCGACGATGAGTCCGAGGTTCTGAAGACCGATGAATGTGATGAAGAGACCGATGCCGCCGCCGATGGCGATACGGAGATGGAGGGGAATGGCGCGCGTGAGGCGCTGGCGGACGCCGCAGCAGGCAAGGGCAAAAAAGACGACGCCGGAGACAAAGACGACGCCGAGGGCGGTCTGCCAGGAGACTTTGCCGCCCAGGACGAGTCCGTAGGCGAAGAAGGCGTTAAGGCCCATGCCCGGCGCCATGGCGAAGGGCACGTTGGCCCAGAGCCCGGCGGCAAGCGTGCCAAAGACGGAGGCAAGGACGGTCGCGGTCACCAAGGCGCCCCTGTCCATGCCCGCCTTGGACAGGATGTCCGGATTGACGAAGATAATGTACGACATGGTGAGGAAAGTCGTCAGTCCGGCGACGCACTCACTCTTGAAGCTTGATCCCGCCGCTTGCAGTCCGAACCACCGTGCAATCATGCCGCTTCCGTTGTGACAACCGGCGCCGGCCGAGCCGCGGATTCACGCTCCCGCGCGGCCCAAGCCTCAGTACCCCCCATCCGCGTCGGCTCTGGGCGCTCTGGGCTTGGCCTCGACCTGGATCGCGGCTTTTGCCTCTGGCGCCATGGTCTTGAACTTGCACCACCAAGGCCGGCTCATGACGCGGCAGATGGAGCGAATCTGTTCCACACGCGGGAGGGCAATGGCGCGGAAGGCGGCCTCCAGCGTGTCCCAGTCGCGGGTTGTGGCGGCGGTGAAGGCTTCCTTGAAGTAGGCGCGTCCGCACATGGGGCCGGCGACGATGTCGGAGACGATGCCGTATTGGGCGGCGTACTGCTCGAAGTCGACGGCCGCGCTGAGAAGCAGAATCGGGCGATGGCAGACCTTGTCCATTTCGAGCATGGCATCCCGCACGGCCTGGGGGCTGCTGACGCGCTCGATCTTGCCGCCGTCTTCGGTCCACAGCAAGGGGACCTGGGTCTTGTAGAAGTCGCCGTAGGGGCTGAAGTCCTCGGCCATGCGCACCACGGCGTCGGGCAGACGTCGCGCCATCTGCGCTTTGGATTCGCCCGGCCGCTGGAAAATGAGGGTCTCATTGAAGAGCGGCTTTTCGAGTTTGCGGCAGCGCTCGTAGACTCTGGCCAGCCACTCTTGGTTGCGCTTCCAGCTCGCGTCATGATCGGGGTCCAGCTTCACGAGGGTCTTAAAGGCATCAACGCGGTCGGCCACTTCCTCGGGCTGGGTGTAGAGCTTGGCGAGCTGGCCGCGACCACCGTCAATGGCCTGAGCTTCGGTGTCCTCAAGCCGGCCGATGAGCATGACCTTCTCGCCCAGCAAGGCGCGGAAACCGTTGCTGAGGAAGGCCAGCGAGTTGAAGAGAGCGGCGGTGGCGGAGCCGCCCAGCGCGCACGCAAAGCGACGGCACACCTCCGTAACGTCATCGTCGTTGGCTTCGCGCTTGATGCCCACGTGCTTGAAAAAGGACCCGCACAGCTTTTTGTAGGACCCGTGCTGGTCGGACGCGAAGACGTCCAGCGACCCGTCCGGCGAGAAGCGGGCCAGCGTCCGGAAGGAACCTTCCGACATGCTCACCCCGTCGGGGAACTCAGCCCATGACGCCATGGCGACGCTCCTTACAGAAGGTGACTGTTCACGCGCTACCTAAAGTTTTTGCAGGATAGCCCAAGGCGAGGCAGGAGTCAATAGCGTTGTGGCGCAGGGGCCTTGGTGGTGCCGACGGAGGGCGGTGGCGGCCTGCTCCGCGACCGGAGACCTCTGTCCCACACTCATGCCGACGCGTACGTAGAATAACGTATTGACCAAGATTGATGCACGTGCTAACTTCCGCCCGATTAACTGAAACGCATGCGCCTCCGGCCCGCAGGGACTTGGCGGCGTGGGAGGGTTCTGGGACTCAGTTTACGGACGGGAAGGGGCATCGCGACGCCGGGGAACGCAGATAAAGTGGCAGATGAAAGAACTCCCAAGGCTCTCGTCATTGAGGACGACGCCTGCATCGCGAAACTGCTGTGCGAGATGCTGCAGACCCTTGGGTTCGCCACGGAGTACTGTCTGGACCCCCATGCGGGCGTCGAACTCGCGGTTTCGGGCCGATACGAGCTGGTGACAACCGACATGTGCATGCCCAAGATGAACGGCTGCGAGGTGGTGCGCCACATCCGTGAGGTGATGCCCTCGGTTCCACTGGTGGTTGTGAGCGGCAACGCGGACGAGGCGGCCACAAAGCGGCTGGAGAGTCTCAAGGTCAGTGGCGTGATGCACAAGCCCTTTACGCGCGAACAACTGCGTCACACGCTCCGCCGCATTGCGCCGCTAAGCCGCTACACCGAGGGCGACACCTGGGACCAGTCGCCTTTGCAGGTGAACGCTGACGGCCCGGTCATGTAGACGCGGCC
>CAYYEE010000105.1:0-10926 GCA_964470775.1 uncultured Planctomycetota bacterium
AGCAACTTGGCGAGGTGTTGTTCGATACGCTGGGCCTTCCTTCCAGCCGCCGCGGCAAGACGGGCCGCTCGACGGATTCGGAGGTCTTGCAGCAGTTGATGCCCCTTCATCCTGTTCCGGGTTTGGTGCTGGAGTACCGTCAGGCTGTCAAGCTGAAGAACACCTACGTGGACGCCTTGCCGGAGATGGTGAGCTCCATGACGGGGAAGCTGCACACGTCGTTCAGCCAGACGGCCACGGCTACGGGCCGGCTGAGCAGCAGCGACCCTAACCTGCAGAACATTCCCATCCGCACGGAGATGGGAAGCGAAATCCGGCGCGCCTTTGTGCCGTCGGAACCCGGCTGGGTCTTTGTCAGCGCCGACTACTCGCAGATCGAGCTGCGCATTCTGGCGCATTTGAGCAAAGACCCGGACCTGTGCGAGGCGTTCCGCAAGGATGAGGATATTCACCGGTTCGTGGCGGCGCAGGTGTTTGGCGTGGCGCCTGGGGACGTCAGCGAATCGCAGCGCCGTGCGGCCAAGGCGGTGAACTTCGGCATCATTTACGGCCTGACGGCGTATGGCCTTTCGAGGGACATCGGCGTGTCGGTGAAAGAGGCGGACACGTTCATCAACTCATACTTCGAGCGCTGGCCAGGCGTGAAGCGGTTCATCGACGAGACCGTGGCTTCGGCCCGCGAGAAGAAGCAGGTAGAGACGCTGAAAGGCCGGCGGCGCCCGATGCCGGACATAGACGCCAGCGACGCGAGCCGCCGGTCGTTTGCGGAGCGGGCCGCGGTGAACACTGTGGTGCAGGGCTCGGCCGCGGACATGATGAAGCTGGCCATGGCCGCGATTCAGAGGCGCATGGACGCCGACGGGTTGCGAGCGCGGATGCTGCTGCAGATCCACGACGAACTCCTGTTCGAGGCGCCTCCTAAGGAAAAGGCGGCCCTGGAGGCGCTGGCGGTCGAGGAAATGGCCAAGGCGATGCCTCTTGACGTGCCGGTCAAGGTGAACGTGGCGTCCGGCCCCAATTGGGCGGAGGCGAAGTAGCGGGATGAAGCCCAAGGTGATCGGGCTGGCCGGCGGCGTGGCGTCGGGCAAGAGCACGGTGGCCCGGCTGTTTGCGGAGATGGGAGCCGCGGTTGTGGACGCGGACCGCATCGGCCACGCGGTGCTGGACGAGCCGGAGGTGCGCCAGGCGGTGCGCCGGAGGTGGGGGGACGCGGTGATGTCGCCGGACGGCGCCGTGAACCGCCAGCGTCTCGGCGCGATCGTTTTTGACCGGCCGGATGAGTTGCGGGAGCTGAACAGACTCACGCATCCGCGGATTCGCGAGCGGATGCGCCGGGAGATCGAGCATTGGTCGGCCGAGGGCCGGGCGCCGCTGATTGTGCTTGACGCGGCGCTGCTGTTCGAGGGCGGCCTGGAGGGATGGTGCGATGGAGTGGTGTTTGTCGAGGCCAGCGGCGCGACGCGGAGCAGGCGCGCGCAGGAGGCCCGAGGCTGGACGCGGGAGGAGACCGGCCGGCGCGAGAGCGCGCAGACGCCACCGGAAGAGAAACAAATCCGGTGCGCATGGAAGATCGTGAACGAAGGTGACCTGGAATCGACGCGCCGCCAGGCGCGCGAATTGTTCGAACGTTTGACGGTTCGAGACGCGGAGCCCCCAAAGGACGGGCGGCTCTTATCCACATGAGGAGGTAACAGCAGCATGGCCAAGGCCCCCAACAAAGGCAACGGAGGCGGCCCCCGGCGCAAGGACCGGAACGACGGGCAGCGACACGACGGCAACCGGCGTCATCAGGACAGGCAGGACCAGAAGGCCGCGGCGGCCCGCGCCCGCATGGGGCGTCCTGACGACGACGAACTGGCCGCCGAAGAGGAGGCCGCCATCGCGGCCGCAGCGGCGGCGGCCGCGGACCCCAAGCTGCCCCAGCTTTCCCTCAAGGACCTGCAGGAGGCGAACATCCGTGATCTGCGCGAGATGGCCAAGGAAGCGGGCATTGAGGAGTACACCGGCCTGAAGAAGCAGGACCTGATCTTTAAGATCATCAAGGACCGCGCCAGCAAGAACGGGATTATGTACGGCGAAGGCGTGCTGGAGGCGCTGCCCGAGGGCTACGGCTTCCTGCGCAGCCCGGGCTACAATTACATTCCCTGCCCGGATGACATCTACATCTCTCCGTCGCAGATCCGCCGGTTCGGCATCCGCAACGGCAGCGTGGTCAGCGGCCAGATTCGTTCGCCCAAGGAAAACGAGCGCTACTTCGCTCTGTTGCGGGTGGAGGCCGTCAACTGGGAACCGCCGGAGAAGATCCACGACCTGATCGTGTTCGACGATCTGACCGCGCTGCACCCGCAGAAGCGGCTGCGCCTGGAGACGTCGTCGGACAACCTGGACATGCGGATCGTGGACCTCATTACGCCCATCGGCAAGGGCCAGCGCGGTTTGATCGTCGCGCCGCCGCGCACGGGCAAGACGGTTCTGATCCAGAAGATCGCCCACGCCATCGCGGAGAACCACCCCGAGGTGTACCTCATGGTTCTGCTCATCGCGGAGCGGCCCGAGGAAGTGACAGAGATGGCGCGTTCGGTGAAGGGCGAGGTGGTGAGTTCGACGTTCGACGAGCCGTCGAGCCGCCACTGCCAGGTGTCGGAAATCGCCATCGAGAAGGCGCGTCGGCTGGTGGAGCACGGCCATGACGTGGTCATTCTTCTCGACTCGATTACGCGCCTGGGCCGCGCCTACAACATCGAGGCGCCCCACAGCGGCAAGATCCTCACGGGCGGCGTGGACAGCAACGCGCTGCAGCGGCCGAAGCGTTTCTTCGGTTCGGCGCGCAATACGGAAGAGGCGGGCTCGCTGACGATCCTGGGCACGTGTCTGATCGATACGGGCAGCCGCATGGACGAGGTGATTTTCGAGGAGTTCAAGGCCACGGGCAACATGGACCTGCACCTTGACCGGCGGCTCGTCGAGCGGCGCGTGTGGCCGGCCATCAGCATTCCGCAGTCGGGCACGCGCAAGGAAGAGCTGCTCATGACGCCTGAGGAGTGCAAGCGGGTTTGGGTGTTGCGCCGCGTGTTGAACGAGATGCCGGCCATCGAGGCGGTTGAGTTGCTGCGCGACCGGCTGGCGCGCACCAAGAGCAACGAAGAGTTCCTGCGGACGATGAACCTGAATCCGTGACGTCCCGTTCCTGACGGCGCCGATCGCGCGCCGGGCCAGGTCCGAAGGGCCGGGCCCGGCGCGTTCTTCCAGTGTGCTGTTCAGGAATTGCCTTGCATTGCCTGGATAGCACAGGGCTGAAGTCAACTCTTGGCTGTGGCGCAAGCTGCAGACATCGGCTACGTCTTAAGGCAAGGGGGATGATGTTGTGGCGGTGAAACGTATTGCGGTCATGACGAGCGGCGGCGACACGCCGGGGATGAACGCCGCGATCCGGGCTGTGGCGCGCATTGGCGCGTATCACGGGCTTGAGGTCCTGGGCATTCAGCGCGGCTACCAAGGGATGATTGATGACGAGTTCTCGCACCTGGGCCCCAGGTCGGTGAGCAACATCATCCAGAATGGCGGCACCATCCTGCGCACGGCGCGCTCCAAGGAGTTCATGACCCTTGAGGGCCGGCGAAAGGCGGCGGACAACCTGACCCGGCGCGGCGTGGACGGGGTCGTCCTGATTGGCGGCAACGGCACGTTCACGGGCGCGATCGAGCTGGCCAAGATTTGGCAGGGCGGACTCGTCGGCGCGCCGGGGACGATCGATAACGACCTCTATGGGTCGGATTTCACGATTGGGTTCGATACAGCCGTCAACACCGTCACCGAGGCGATCGACAAAATCCGCGACACGATGGACGCGCACGAGCGCATCTTCGTGATCGAGGTCATGGGCCGCCATGCAGGATTCATCGCCCTGGCCGTGGGCATCGGCGGCGGAGCCGAGGAAATCCTCATCCCCGAGACGCCCACCAATATGCCCGCGATCGTCGAACGCATCGAGCGCAATATCAGACGCGGGAAGCGCAGCAACCTGATCGTGGTGGCCGAGGGCGACGAGAACGGCGGGGCCAGCGTCGTGGTCGAGGCGTTGAACAAACAGGGCTTCGACGCCAGGGCCTGCATCCTTGGACACTTGCAGCGCGGGGGGCGGCCCACGGCGTCCGACCGCATGCTGGCCACTCGCACGGGCGCGGCCTGCGTGGATGCGCTCATTGCGGGCCGCACGGGCGTCATGGCGGGCGTGGTCAACGGCGTGGATACGCTGACGCCTTTTGAGGATGCGGTCTTCAAGCGCAAGCCGATCCCGCGGAGGGTGCTGGAACTGGCGGAGCGGCTGGCCACCTGACGAACCTGCCTGTCATGGTTTGGCTTCAGCGGCTTTGAGCGCCGCGATTCTGCCCAGCAACTCGTCCGCGTTTTGGCCGGCGGACCGCAGGTCCATGCGTTCGCCGCCGTCCGCCCCAAAGAAGCGCATGGCAGGCACTTGGGCGAAGCCGAACTCTTCCGAGAACTCCGGGTGGCGTTCGATGTTCACCGAAAGGGCTCTCACGCCCTTGAGCGCCTCGTGAACGCGCTGGTCGGCGTTGAACTCCTTTTCCATGGCTTTGCAGATCGTGCAGTACGAGGCCCAGAACTTCAGGACCACGGGCTGGCCGGAGTGAAGAGCCGCCCGGACCTCGGCGGCGCCGGCTTCAGGGAAGGCAGGGGGCTGGGCCATTGCGGTCGCGGGCGCCGGCGCGAGCGCGGTCCACGAGGCCAAGGCGGCGCCGATCACGGCGGCTATGCCCAGCGATTTCCAAAGCCGAGGCCCGAAGCCTGCGTCCTGGGCCAGGTTGTCCAACGCGCCGGTGAAAACCGCGCCGAGCACCAAGACGGCCGCGGTCCCGATCAGGTAGACGGTGTCGCCGACAAAAGGCCAGAGGAAGTAGAGTCCGGCCCAGAGCAGGACGAACCCGAAGGCGTGCTTGACGCGCACCATCCACATGCCTGACTTGGGCAGCAGCCCCGGCGCCGTGCCGGCCAGGACAAGCAGGGGGGACATGCCCCACGCCACGGCGAAGAGCATCCAGAATCCGTAGACCCAGCTTCCCACAGTAGCGATGTCGAAGAGAATGGCCGCCAGTGGTCCGGCCACGCAAGGACCCGCCACCAGGCCGCTGACCATGCCCAAGCCGAAGACCGCGGCGAGCCCGGCCAGGCCGGAGCGGCGGCTGGCGGAGGCGGCGGCGAACGACGAGGCGGCGCGATTGATGGCGGCCGGTGTCTGGATAATGATGACGTCGAACATGCTGAGCGCCAGGCCGGTGAAGACGAGCGCGATGAAGCCGCGGCCGTAGACTGAGTTGATGGCGTTGGTGAAACGCTGGCCCAGCGCGCCCGCGAGCACGCCCAAGACAGCGTAGACCAGGGAAAGGCCGAGAATGTAGAGCAGCGTCAGGCCGAGCGCGTTGACCCAGCCGCGGCCTTTGTTGACGCCCAGGATGATGCTGGACGTGACGGGGAGCATGGGCAGGACGCAGGGGGTGATGCTAATGGCAAAGCCGGCGAAGAGCGCCAGCAGCAGCTTGCGCCACCATGAGACAAGCGTCCGGGATGGCTCGGCCTGGGGAAGGGGGGGCGCTGGCGGCAGGGGGGCGGCGGACGTGACAAAGGCGGCCGGGGAGGCGCCCGCGATATTGGCGGCGAAGTCCACAGGCTTGGCCCCAGGCGCGTAGCAGACGTCACCCGAACAGCCTTCGAAAGTGACCTTGCCGGCGAGACGCGCCCTGGCGGCTCCGGGCATCACCACAAGCCGCGCTTTGACCACGAACGATCCTTCGTACACAGGAACCTTCTTGGCGGGGTCCAGGATGTCGGGGATCGTTGTGGGTTTGGGCAGGTCAAGGCCGACCTGCTTGGCGCCTTCCATGACCGACCACTCGAACTTGACGGCTTCTTGGTACACGTGGACGCCGGCGCCGGCGTTAAAGTGAGCCGCAATCTCGAATGCTTGCCCGGGCGCGAGTTCGCCCTTTGGCGTCACGATGGTGACTTCAATGGGGCCGGAGGACAACTGGGCAAGGGCTGAGGGGAATTGCAGGGTCGCTGCTATCGCCAGCGTGGCGAGAGCGAAGGCGAGTTTTCGTGGCGGCATGGCGCGGACCTCCCAGGTCTGATTGGCGGCGGTTAGAGCCTGATCGAACCGTATCCCAAGTATAGCAGACTGCTTTGATCGTGATAAACCCTTGCCGTGGCCTCAAGACCCTCATGGCCAGGACTGCATCGCGCCGTTCCCTGTCATTGTGGCAGATTCAGGTGGCCCAGCGCCGACTTTTGGCAGGCCCGCGCGTTTGACTTGGCCACAGGTTGTTGCTGCTGACCAAATGGCCCAAATGCGCCTTGCGCCGTAAGCTAAATGTTTGCAATATGATACGTAGATATGGCTTTGGTCAGCGCTGAGGCAGACGCTTGACCGGCTCGCCTTGGCCTGCGGCACAGTGTTTGCTGGCTGAATCTGCACGAGTTAGTGCGACTTTGTGTGCGATCGCGTGTCTTGGTCCGGGTGGAGGGATGCGCCATGGTTGCGCTCCTTCGCGAATCGCTGCCGCTGTCCATGCTCATCACGGACGATGACGAGTCATGGCGGGCTGCCTTCAACAGCGCTTTCGCCCACTTGGGCTATGACACGCACCTTGCCGCGTGCGGGACGGACGCGATCCGCATCGTGCGCAACCAAGAGGTCCACGTGGCCATCCTGGACATGCACCTGCCGGACATGAGCGGGGTGGATACCCTGGTGGAAATTGGACGCGAGACCGGGCACGTGGTTCCGGCGATTCTGGTTTCCAGCGACCGGTCCACGGACTTGCAGATCCGGGCGCTGGCCGCGCATTTCATGGCTTACATGAGCAAGCCTGTGGACATGGACCTGCTGCGCCGCGTTGTCAGCAGGATTGTTTTCCGGCGGTACCCGGGGGGACGGGCGGAGCCGGAGGCGAAGGCGGGTTGACGCGTGGGATCGGCCCGGCAAGGGCCGGGCTGGCGCGATACATGGGTTCGCAGCCCAGGGCTGCGGCACGGTGGCAATAAGGAGCGACGCGACAATGGCTGACAAGACGAAGGTGAAACCCATTGGTGACAAGCTGCTGGTGAAGCGCCTTGAGGCCGAAACCAAGACCGCGGGCGGCATCGTTCTGCCGGATACGGCCAAGGAAAAGCCGAAAGAGGGCAAGGTGATCGCTCTTGGCGATGGCAAGCTGCTTGACGACGGGAAGCGTTCCGCCTTCCAGGTGAAGAAGGGTGACCGCATTCTCTTCACGTCTTACGCTGGAACGGAAGTGAAGATCGAGGGCGAAGAGTACATCATCATGGCCGAGGATGACGTCCTGGCGGTGATCGAGTAGTCTTTTCCCGAGTGACGCTCTGACTGGAGGCAGGAACCATGCCGGCGAAACAGATTGTGTTGGACCGCGAGTGCCACGAGGCGTTGCGGCGCGGGGTGAAGACGCTGGCCCGCGCGGTCAAAGCCACGCTGGGACCGCGGGGCCGCAACGTCATGCTCGAAAAGAGCTATGGCGGTCCGGTCGTGACCAAGGACGGCGTCACCGTCGCCAAGGAGATCGACCTCAAGGACCCGTACGAAAACCTGGGCGCTCGACTTGTGCGCGAGGTGGCTTCGAAGACCAGTGACGTCGCGGGCGATGGCACAACCACCGCGACCGTGCTGGCCGAGGCCATCTACGAGGAAGGCCTTAAGAACGTCGTGGCCGGCGCGGACCCCATGAGCCTGAAGCGCGGCATTGACAAGGCCGTGGCCGCGGCCGTGGAGGAACTGCGCAAGAACAGCGTCAAGGTGAAGGGCTCCTCGGATATCGCGAAGGTGGGCGCCATCGCCGCCAACGGCGATGCTGAGATCGGACAGATGCTGGCCGACGCCATGGACAAGGTGGGCAAAGACGGCGTCATCACCTTGGAAGAGGGCAAAGGCCTCAACACCGAAGTCGAAATCGTCGAAGGGATGCAGTTCGACAAGGGCTATATTTCGCCTTACTTCGTCACCGACCCGCAGAGCATGGAGTGCGTTCTCGAAGACTGCTTCATTCTCGTGCACGAGAAGAAGATTTCGTCGGTGAACGAGTTCGCGCCGTTGCTGGAGAAGGTGGCGCAGGCGGGCAAGCCGCTGCTGGTGATCGCCGAGGAAGTGGAAGGCGAGGCGCTGGCGTTGCTGGTGGTCAACAAGATCCGCGGCGTGTTGCAGGTGTGCGCGGTGAAGGCGCCGGCGTTTGGCGACAGGCGCAAGGCGATACTTGAAGATATCGGCATTCTGGTCGGCGGCCAGCCGGTCTTCGAGGCGCTGGGCTCCAAGCTCGAGACGTTGGAACTCTCGTCGCTTGGACGCGCCGAGCGCGTGGTGGTGGACAAGGACAACACGACCATCATCAAGGGCGCGGGCAAGGCGTCGGAGATCAAGGGCCGCATTGAGCAGATCCGCCAGGAGATCGAGACGACGACGTCGGACTATGACCGCGAGAAGCTGCAAGAACGGCTGGCGCGGCTGGCCGGCGGCGTGGCTCAGCTCAAGGTGGGCGCGGCGACCGAGTCCGCGATGAAGGAGAAGAAGGCGCGCGTGGAGGACGCTCTGCACGCGACGCGCGCGGCTGTGGAAGAGGGCGTGTCTCCGGGCGGCGGCGTGGCGCTGCTGCGGTGCGAGAAGGCCGTTGAGAGCCTGAAGCTCTCGGGCGATGAGGCCACGGGCGCCGGCATTGTGCTGCGCGCGCTGAGCGCTCCGCTGAAGCAGATTGCGGCCAACGCCGGCTTTGACGGGTCCGTGGTCTGCGGCAAGGTTCGCGAAGGCAAGAAGGACTTCGGCTTCAACGCGGCTACTGGAGCTTACGAAAATATGATCGAGGCGGGGATTCTGGACCCCACCAAGGTCGTGCGTTGCGCTCTGGAGAACGCGGCCAGCGTGGCCACGCTGATGCTGACGACTGACGCGCTCATCACTGAACTTCCCAAGAAGGATGACTCGGATAAGGAGTAAGAGACTTCGGCTTATGGAAAGCAAAGGAGCCGGCCAGCGGGCCGGCTCCTTTGCTTTCAGCGCTGGGCGCTCAGCGGCGGGTCGAATGCGAAACTGCGAGCGGCCGCGTGCGTCTCAGCGCCGACCAGAACGAAGCCCAAGGTGAATGCCGCCGCACACTGAAGGGTTTGTGACAAGAGCTATTTGGCAGCCCAAAACCTGCGGCTGCATCCCTCTTGGGCATTAATGCTAATAGCCCAGGATGTGGCGGTTGTCAAGGGATTGGCCCCGAATTTTCCTCGCGCCAGAGCCGCCTGAACTCAAGTGCTTGGGGGGCTGGGACTTGCCGGCTCGGGTTTTGTGTGGCGTCCGTCCGCGCCCAAGCAGTTCAGGTCTGACCGGCGCGGAGTGACTCGACCTTGCGCAGCAGGCGCAGCGCTTCTTCCCGGTCTTTTTCCCCAAAGGCCCCGGTCTGCCACAGGGCTGAGCCGATCATGCGCGAGAGGCGTGCGGCCATGGAGCGGACGTCCGCGGCGCGGAGCGCCTGATCCGGCGCAAGGGCGGCGCTGCCGTCGGGGTCCCCGGCAAGCTGCGAAAGGGACCACTCCAGCATCCGAGTGAGGACGTTGGCCTCGGACAGCAAAGCGTGGCACGCTTCCAGCCTCGCCAGCATTTCCTCTGGCTGCATTCCCTTCAAGCCGAGCGTCTCCCGGCTGGACGCGGGGGGAACAGGCGTCTCTTCGTTGCCATCGCGCGACGCCTGATAAGCGCCCACCATCCTCATGCGCATGGACTCGGAGACCTTGGGGGCCATGCTCTGTCGGATTGGCTTGTGCGGGGAGCTCATGGAAAGGATCCGTCTCCAGCAGCCTATTGAAAATGTCGCGTCTGTTGCGGGGACACGTTGCGATCCCGACGTTGGCGGGCTGAGGCGCCATGTCTCCGCCGACGCGGTGTCTTTTTCAGCGGGCCGCTGGGTTTGGCGCGGCCCAAATCCGTACTGAGTTCGGATTGTCTAATTATAGGGGGGAGGTGGCGCGTGTCTCAAGGCTCGGCGCCCTCCGCCGGGCTCAGGGGAAGACGGACCAGGGGTTGTTCCACATGTCGTTAGGCATGGGGCCGGGCGCCATGCGGTCGGGGAAGCGCCAGCCGTCGTCAATGGCCTCCACAGGTCTGTACCACGGCACGGTCTTGAGGGCGGCGATGAGCGCCTGCGTGAAGGTGGGGCCTGTGGCTGGTTCTTTTGGCCATCGTGCCTGGGGGTTGCGGTCGGCGATCTGGACGCGGCAGGGGCCGGGGATGCGGAGAGGGGGGACGTGCTTGCGGCGCTCGACGGCGAGGCGCACGCCTTCTGTGATGAGCTTGCGCGAGGCCGCGGGCGAGAGCGTGCGGGCGAGTTGCGAACGGTAGTGGCGCTTGGTGGCGACACTCCGCATCTGCGGTGTCAGCGCCAGGGCTTCGTTGACGACGGCGCGGTCGCCGGCGATGAACACGCACGGCACGCCGGCGTCGCCGGCCATGGCCATGCTCATGGTCGCTTCGCTGAGTTCATGGCGCCTGCCGTGACCGTCCTCGACGCATATGAGCGAGTGGGGCGTGCCGCCTTCTACGGTCCCGGCTTTGGCGTGCATGCCGATCAGGACCAGCGCGTCCACCGAGGCGTCGAGGTCGGGGTGGATGACGTCCATCATCTGCTGGCCGCGGCCATGAATGAGCTCCAGCCGGGGGTGCAGATTCTCCGGCAGGATGGTGTAGCCGGCTCCGTGGTGGTCGTGAACCACGATGGTGTCGGCGCCGGCTTCGGCGGCGCCTTGGGCGGCGGCGTTGACTTCTTCGGTCAGCAGGCGCCGGTTGCGCATCAACACGCCGTAGCACATGGGGCTCATGTTGGAGGGATGGCTTTCATAGAACACCACGCCCGCGGCGCCTTCCACATC
>CAYYEE010000106.1:0-10872 GCA_964470775.1 uncultured Planctomycetota bacterium
CCCTGGCCCGCATGGCCGGCGCGGACCTCGTCACCGAAGGCGCCATCACCCTCAGCCGCGTCGCCACGCTGCTGGACCAAGGCGCCGAGACGCCCGCCCTCAAGCCCAACGCCGCCACCCGTCTCGTGGACCTGCTGCTCGACAGCGACGTCATCGAGCTCGTCGCCGGCGCCAGCGTCAACGAGGCGCATCAGGACCCCAATCTGCCCGTGGAGCTCGACATCCGGCGCAACATCGTCAAACGGATTGCCGGGCTGCTGGAAGCCAAGTACCTCAAGAAAGTGGACGTCAAGTTCGTGTGACGCACGACGCAGCATCGGAAAGGAGCAAACGGTTGAGCGCGACCGCGGCGGTGAACGAAACAGTCCGCAAGTTCGAAAAGCTGTGCGAGATTCTGGACCGGCATGGCCGCGACCCGGCCAAGCTGATCCCCATCCTCCAGGCCGTGCAGGAAGAGTACCGCTACCTGCCCGAAGAGGCGCTGACCTACGTGGCCACGTCGCTGTCGCTGCCGCCGGCCCAGGTCTATGGCGTGGCCACCTTCTACGCGCACTTCACGCTCAAGCCCAAGGGCAAGTACCTCATCCGCCTGTGCGACGGCACCGCGTGCCACGTGCGCGGCTCCACAGGCATTCTGGAGGCGCTGCGCAAGCGCCTGGATCTGACCGAGACCCGGGACACCACGCCCGACCTGATGTTCACGCTGGAGACGGTGTCGTGCCTGGGCGCGTGCGGCCTGGCGCCGGTGGTGGTGATCAATGACGACGTGCACGGCCAGATGACGCCGGAGAAGGCGCTGGCGCTGGTGGACGCGATTCTGGCGAGCGAGGGCGCGAAATGAGCGGAGAGGCGAAAGGCGTTATGAAAGAGGCGGTGAACCTGGAGGCCGTGGCCGCGGCCTATGAAGCGTCCCGCGCCGCGGTGAAGCGGCGGGTCATCGTGTGCGCGGGCACGGGCTGCGTGGCCAATGGCTCGCTCAAGGTGTTTGACGCTTTCAAGGCCAAGATCGCCGCCGCGGGCATGCCCGTGGTGGTGGAGCTGGAGACCGAGGCCAAGGAGGGCGGCGTTCACGTCTCCCACAGCGGCTGCCAGGGCTTTTGCCAGATGGGCCCGCTGGTCACCGTGGAGCCCGACGGCGTCTTCTACACCCGCGTGCGGCCCGAGGACGTGGACGAGATCGTCCAGACCACGATTATCGGCGGCCAGACCGTGGAGCGCCTGCTCTACGTGGACCCGGCCACGCGCCAGCCGCGCCGCGGCCAGGCCGACATCCCCTTTTACGCGCGCCAGCACCGCAGCGTGCTCAAGGCCTGCGGCCGGCTGGACCCCGGCGACATCCGCGAGTACATCCACGCCGGCGGTTACGCGGCCGCGCGCAAGGCCTGGCGCGAGATGACCCCGCGGCAGGTGTGCGAGACGGCGTCGAAGTCCGGCCTGCGCGGCCGCGGCGGCGCCGGCTTTCCCACCGGCCGCAAGTGGGAGCTGTGCCTGGCCCAGCCCGGCCCGCACAAGTACATCGTGTGCAACGGCGACGAGGGCGACCCCGGCGCCTTCATGGACCGCAGCGTCATGGAAGGCAACCCCCACAGCGTCATCGAAAGCATGATGATCGCCGCGCGCGGCATCGGCGCCGACGAGGGCTACGTGTACGTGCGCGCCGAATACCCCCTCGCGGTCAAGCGCATCCGCCAGGCCGTGGCCGCGGCCGAGCGGATGGGCCTGCTGGGCGCCGACGTGTTCGGCACGGGCCTGCCGCTCAAGCTGCGCGTCATGGAAGGCGCGGGCGCGTTCGTCTGCGGCGAAGAGACCGCGCTGCTCGCCTCCGTCGAAGGCAAGCGCGGCATGCCCCGGCCCAAGCCGCCCTTCCCGGCGCAGAGCGGCCTGTGGGGCAGGCCCACGGTCATCAATAACGTCGAGACGCTCGCCACGCTGCCGATCATCTTCAGCGAAGGCCCGGACGCCTTCCGCAAGCTGGGCACGGCCAAATCGCCCGGCACCAAGACCTTCGCCCTCACCGGCCACGTGGCCAACACCGGCCTCATCGAGGTCCCCTTTGGCGCCACGCTGCGGCAGATCATCTTCGACGTCGGCGGCGGCGTGGTTGACGACGCGGGACGGCCCATGCCCGGCGGCTTCAAGGCCGTGCAGATCGGCGGGCCTTCGGGCGGGTGCCTCGGCGAGGCCGTGCTGGACATGCCCCTCGACTTCGATTCGCTGCAAGGCATCGGCGCCATGGTCGGCTCCGGCGGCCTGGTCGTAATGAACAAGCGCACCTGCATGGTCAGCATGGCCCGCTTCTTCATGCGCTTCACGCAGAACGAGTCGTGCGGCAAGTGCGTGCCCTGCCGCGAGGGCACCAAACAGATGCTGGCCCTGCTCGACGACATCGTCGAAGGCCGCGCGGACGAGAACACGCTGGACCTGCTGCTGCAAGTGGCCAAGACCGTGCAGAAGGCGTCGCTGTGCGGCCTGGGCAAGACCGCGCCCAACCCCGTGCTTTCCACGCTGCGCCATTTCCGCGAAGAGGTGGAAGCCCACGTCAGGGACAAGCGCTGCCCGGCCGGCCAGTGCAAGGCGCTGCTGCGGCCGGTGATTGACCCGGAGAAGTGCGTGGGCTGCGCGGCCTGCGCGCGCAAGTGCCCCGTGGGCGCCATCGCCGGCGAAAAGAAGAAGCCCCACCGCGTCTCGGCCGATCTGTGCGTCAAGTGCGGCGCGTGCCTGGCCGCGTGCAAGTTCGGCGCGGTGAGCATGGGCTGAGCGGCGGCGCCCTGAACACGCCGGACGTGTCCGGCGTGTCCGACAGGCCAGACAAGTCCGATGGATGGCTTTTTCGCAACATGAGAAAGAACCCATGAGCCCAGTGGAATACGTGACGATTGACGGCAAAGACACGCCGATCGAAGGCGAGCGGAATCTGCTCGAGATGATCCGCAAGATGCACATTGACATCCCGACGTTCTGCTACCATTCCGAGCTGAGCGTCTATGGCGCGTGCCGGTTGTGCCTGGTCGAGGTCGAAGGCATGGGCACGGTCGCCTCGTGCTCCACGGCGCCCAAGGCCGGCATGAAGGTGCGCACCAGCACCGAGGACATCCGCGCCATGCGCAGGGTGACGCTGGAGCTGTTGCTGGCCAACGGCGACCACTACTGCCCCACGTGCCCCAAGAACGGCTCTTGCCGGTTGCAGGAGCTGGCGCGCCGCATGGGCATCCGCGAGGTCCGCTTCAAGCGCGCCCAAGCCGCCGAGCCCAAGGACACGTCCTCCGCCGCGCTGGTCCGCGACCCGGACAAGTGCGTGCTCTGCGGCGATTGCGTCCGCGCGTGCGCCGAGATTCAGGGCATCGGCGCCATTGACTTCGCCCACCGCGGCGCCAAGGCCGCCGTGCTGCCCGCGTTCGGCAAGGCGCTCGGCGACGTGGAGTGCGTCAACTGCGGCCAGTGCGCGCGCGTCTGCCCCACCGGCGCCCTCACGCCCAAGTCCGAGGTCGAGGCCGTGTGGAAGGCCATCGCCGACCCCAAGAAGACCGTGGTGGTTCAGATCGCCCCGGCCGTGCGCGTGGCGCTGGGCGAGGCGTTCGACATGCCGCCCGGCGCCGTGGTGACCGGCAAGATGGTCGCCGCCTTGCGCGCCCTGGGCTTTGACCAGGTCTACGACACGCCCTTCGCCGCCGACCTCACCGTCATCGAGGAAGCCACCGAGTTCCTGGGCCGCAAGACGCAAGGCGGCACGCTGCCCATGTTCACCTCCTGCTGCCCCGCGTGGGTGCGGTACATGGAGCAGTACTACCCCGACCTGCTCGGCAATCTGTCCTCCTGCCGCTCCCCGCAGCAGATGTTCGGCTCGCTGGCCAAGGCCACGCTGCCCGCCAAGCTGGGCGTAGACCGCAAGGACCTGGTCGTCGTGTCCATCATGCCCTGCACGGCCAAGAAGGCCGAGGCCAAGGAGCCCAAGTTCGCGGTGGACGGTTCGCCCGACGTGGACCATGTGCTGACCACGCAAGAGCTGGCGCGCATGATTGACGAATCCGGCCTCGACTTCGCCAAGCTGGAGAGCGCCGCGTTCGACATGCCCTTCGGCTTCAAGACCGGCGCGGGCGTCATCTTCGGCGCGTCCGGCGGCGTCACCGAGGCCGTGCTGCGCTACGCGGCCGGCCTCAAGGGCCTGGGCCTCGGTCCCGTGGACTGGCAGGCCGTGCGCGGCGGCGAGGGCAGCCGCGAGGCGGTTGTCAAGTTCGGCGGCGGCGAGCTCAAGATCGCCGTGGCCTGCAGCCTCAAGAACGCCAAGGCCATCTGCGAGGCCGCGCGCGCCGGCAAGAGCCCCTACGACTTCGTCGAGATCATGGCGTGCCCGGGCGGGTGCGTCGGCGGCGCCGGCCAGCCCGTCAACCTGCGCGGCGACACCCGCCGCCTGCGCGCGCGCGGCCTCTACGAAGACGACTGCTCCCTGCAACTGCGCAACTCGGCCGACAACTTCGTCATCAAAGAGGTCTACGACGAAACCCTGGGCGAAGTCGGCGGCGAAAAGGCGCACCACCTGCTGCACACCGAGTACCAGACCCGCCGCCGCATGGCCGGCGAGGAGATGAGCCTGACGCCCGCCGGCGCCGAGAAGCTGCCCGTCAGCGTGTGCGTGGGCACAAGCTGCTACCTGCGCGGATCGCAGAGCCTGCTCACGGCCCTGGCCCGCAAGGTGGCGGCCGAGGGCCTGGCCGGCCGCGTTCAGGTCAAGGCCACGTTCTGCTTTGAGAAGTGCGACAAAGGCCCCAACGTCCGCGTCGGCGGCGTGTCCATAGATCAGTGCACGCTCGACAAGGCCATGTCGGCCATCCGAAAAGCGCTCGGCGCCCCCGTGGCGTAACAGCGCGTCCCAAGCCCTCCCCAGCGCCCGGAGCGCGCGGCCGGTATCCCCACCGGCGGCGTTCCGGGCGCGCCCGTCAACAGACGCCGGGAGGAGTGGGAATCAGGGGAGTCATGGGACCCGCGGCCTCCCATCCTTCCCATTCTTCCCATTCTTCCCATCACTCCCGTCTTGAACGGTTCCCCCACATCGGCTAACCTCGGTTGCAGGACGGGGCGCCCGGGTTCGCCCGCGCACCTCTTTTTTGCAGACTGGAGGTCGCGGCGCATGAGGCTGTTCCTCATCACCTTCTTCTCCATTTACGGCGCGCTTCAGGGCTACTTCTACTGGCGCCTGAACGCCGCTTGGCGGCTGCGCGGCTGGCCTCGCGCGGCCGTCATCGCTTTCTTGGCGCTGATGCTGGGCGGGCTGATGTTGACGCGCTGGATGGACCGGATGAACTGGTTCCGCGCGGCCCAGGTCGCCGGACTCATCTCCTACTGCTGGATGGCCGTGTCCATGTGGGTCTTTTGCTTCGGCCTGCTCGTGGACATCTGGAACGCGGCGTTCCGCGTGGCCGCCCGCTGGGCGCCGGCCGCTGGGCGCTGGGTGGCCGCGCCGCGGCCCGTGGCCGTGGCGCTCGGGTGTCTTGTCGTGGCGCTGCTGGCGTGGGGCCTTGTGGAAGCGCGCCTGCTTCGCGTCAACACCTTCACGTTGCGCACGCCTCGGCTGGCGCCGGGCTCCAAGCCCATTCGCGTGGTCCAGATATCCGACCTCCACCTGGGCCTGCTGGAGCGCGACGGTCTGCTCAAGCGCGTGGCCGGCGCCGTGGAGCGGCTCGAGCCCGATCTGCTCGTGTGCACGGGCGATATGCTCGACAGCACCGGCGCGCACATGGACGGCCTCTCCTCCACCCTGGCCGCCATCCGCCCGCCTCTGGGCAAGTTCGCGGTCACCGGCAACCACGACTACTACGCCGGCCTGGACGAGAGCCTCGCCTTCCACGAGCGCAGCGGGTTCCGCGTATTGCGCCAGGAGTCCGCTCTGGTGGACGGCCGTCTGCGCGTGGCGGGCGTGGACGACCCGGCCGGCGCCATGACCGGCGCCCGGCCCCGCTTGGACGAGGACAAGGCCCTGCCGCCCCCAGGCCCCAGAGAGTTCACCATCCTCCTCAAGCACCGCCCCGGCGTGCGGCCCCATTCGGAGGGCCGCTTCGACCTGCAACTCAGCGGCCACACCCACGGCGGGCAGATCTTCCCCTTCACCGAGTTCGAGCGGCTGGAGTATGGCGAGCGCCGGAGCGGCTTCTTCCGCCTCGCCGATGGAGCCCATCTCTACATCTCGCGCGGGACCGGAACCTGGGGGCCGCCCCTGCGCGTCCTGGCGCCGCCGGAGGTGACGCTGTTCGTCATCGAGCCGGACCAGGCCCGCTGACTCGCCTCGCGGCCTCGATCGCGACATCGGCCCGGCCGGACATCACGCCCTTGATGTTCACCCCGCTGGCAGGCGCAGGGGCTTGGTTTCGATCAAGCCGCGCGTCGAGCCACACAAACCCGGCCAGCCGCCAGCGCGCAAGGCCCACGCCCGCCCACGCGGGACCGCCATCCGGGCCTAAACCGCGCAGCGCGTCAGGCCGCTGGGCGCGGCCGCCGCGGCAGCGCCACAGATCATCCCCGGCCACCCGCCGACCGGCCGCGGAGAAGTTTGTCGAGACCGGCCGCGCCGTGGAGATCAGCGAGGTGACCGGCGCGGGGTGACGCGGCCGCCGCCCCTCACCTGCGCCACTTCTTCCCCTCTTCAATCATGGCCTTGATGTTGGGGATGGGCGTGTCCTGGGGCAGGTCGCATCCGGAGCTGAGCACCAGGTTGGGCGCGTCGCGCGTGGCGTCGAGAAACGCCCGCGTCTGGGCCGCGACCTGGGCAGGCGTCATGGCGCGCAACACGCTGATGGGGTCTATGTTGCCGATGAGCGCGACGTTGTCGGGCAGCAGCTTGGCCGCGGCCGGGAAATCCACGGCGGTATCCAGGCTGAGTCCTTCGACGCCCGTGGCGGCCATGTTGCGGATGAGGGGCGTGGTGTTGCCGCAAATATGCAGGATGGTGGAGACGGGGAAGGTCTGGACGAGTTGCGCCACGTAGGGCGCCACGAACTCGTCGAACTGCCGGGGCGAGAGCATGACGCCCGTGGGTTCGAGGATGGCGACCATGTCCGCGCCGCTTTCGATCAGCGCCGTGGCGTAGCGCCCAATGACGTGCGCCGCGTATTGCAGGGTCTCGTGCACAAACGCCGGATCGTCAATCGCGGCCAGGGCGATCTCCTCCGCGCCCATCATGAGCCCGGCCAAGGTGAAGGGGCCGATGCAATACGCGCCCTTGGGGATGTCGAGGTTCTCCTTCATCAGGCGCATGGTGTTGAGAAAGACGCTGGCGCGGCAATCCTTGAGCACGTCAATGGCCATGAACTTGTCCAGGTCGCCCGGCGCGCGCACCAGGTGCTGGTCCACGGTGGGCGATTCGTCCAGCCCGAAGTGCACGGGCATCCCCAGCGCGCCGACTTCCACGGACAGGTCCATCATGAAGAAGAGCGCGTCGGGCTTCAGGTTCTGGGCCAGCTCGGACAGCGACCAGAACTGAATGCCCCAGTTGAACATGTTCTGCTTGAGCGTGGTGTCCGTCAGTTTGGAGCCGGGGTAACCCATCAGCGGCGCCACCAGGCGGCGGTCGCTGGCTTTCACCATCTCGATCAGTCTCATGCCGTCCCTCCCCCCTCGATCAGCTCTTCCAGGCCCGCCAGCGCCAGGACCTTGGCCACCTCGCGCCGGACGCCGCGCAGCTTCAGCGTCCCTTTTTGGGCCGTCATCTTCAGCGCGGCCCTAAGCACGGCGCGCACGCCGGCGCTGCTGAGGTACTCCACGCCCGCGGCGTCGATCACGACGCTCCGCGCTTCGGCCAGCCGCGGCGCCAGTTGCTCCTCGAAGCGCGGCGCCGTCTCGCTGTCGATTCTCCCCGCCGCCTTGACGAGAAGGTCCTGGCCCGTCATCGCCGTCTCGACGTTCATGCTCCACCTCTCTCATGGAACCACCGGTTCCTCAACAGGAGCGCCAGCCCCTCAACCGCTGGCGCGGCGCAAGCGCTTCCCTCGGCCCCGCTGAACCGGCTGCGTCCTTCGGCGGGCTGCGACCCATCCGCTCGGCGATGAAAGGGTAAGCGCCCGAGCCCAGGGGTGTCAAGGCGCGGCGCCGCCGGCGACCAGGTTCTTGACAAAGGCGGGGGGCGGCGGTATATTTATAAGGTGACCTTAGCAAGTGGGAGGCGCATGATTCAGCGAGTCAGCAAAGAGGACATGGCGCGCATGAACCGGTCGGCCGCGGCGCGGCTGGCGCGGCGCGAGGGCGGGCTTTCGCGCGCGGAGCTGGCGCGGAGGCTGTCGCTGACGCCGGCGGCGCTGACGGACATCGCCAGCGACCTGCTGGCGTGGGGCATCCTGCGCGAGGGCGTGGAGCGGCGCCGGGGCATGGGACGGCCGGCCACGCGGCTGGAACTGGCGCCGGACTGGGCGCACGTGGTCACCGTGAGCCTGACGCGCTCGCTGGCCGTGGGGATCGTGAATCTGGCCGGGGAGCTGGTCTGGGCCGAGACCGTGCAAGACGTGCCGTGGGGCCGCAGGCCGCGCAATGTGTCCTTTGAGAAGCAGGTCCCCGGCGTGGTGGCGCGGGCGCTGGAGCGCGCGCCCGGCCGCGTGCTGGGCATCGGGGTTATTTCCGGCGGACGCGTCAGCCGCGATGGCGTTATCAGCCACAACTACAACCTCTCGCGCCGCAACGTGGACCTGCGCGAAGCGCTGGCGCCCGTGACGGGGCTGCCCGTGAACGTGGACGAGGAGTTCCGCCTGCTCCTTTTGAGCCAGATCACCCGCGATGAAGCCCTGGCCGCTCAGAGCGTGGTGGCCATGAGCGGCGCCATCGCCGGCTATGGCGGCGGCCAGGCGCTCTGCTTCAACGGCCAGCTCTACTACGGCGCCCGCGGCTACGCGGGCAACTCCAACCTTCCCCTGCTCCACGGCGAGGAAGAGGTGCGGCGGATGCATCACGCCATGGAGGCGATGGGTGGGGAGGAGGCGTATCTGAAGGCCGTGGGCCAGGGACGGCCCGAGGCCATGGACATCTACCGCAAGGCCGTGGACAACTACGGCTACCGTCTGGCGCAGATCGCGCACAACTTCAACCCGGACCTGGCGCTGATCTACAGCCCCTACGTGTTTCTTGGCGGCGCGTTTCTGGACGACATGATGCGCGTGGCGCGGCGGCACACGGACCCGTACAACCTGGAGGGCCTGCGCGTGCGGTTCGGCGGCGAGCGCAACGACCGCGAGCGCCTGGCCGCGGCCGCGGTTCCCGTCATCGAGCGGTTCCTGGCGGCCGGCGATTTCGCCCCGCGGACGCCGCGGGCGGCCGGGACGCCGCGCAAGCGGCGGCGCGTGGTCGTGTGATTCCGGCGCCGGCGCCGAGCAAAGGCCCTGGCGAGTGTGTGAGAAGGAGAGGCGCATGAACGGACATCGCGGATATGCTTTCACGCTGATTGAGCTTCTGGTGGTCGTGGCGATCATCGCCATCCTCGCGGCCATGCTGCTGCCTGCGTTGAGCGCCGCGCGCGAAAAGGCCAGGCGGACCTCGTGCATGAACAACCTCAGCCAGACCGGCCGGGCCTGCGAGGCCTACTGCGGCGACTACGGCGGCTATGTGCCCAGCAGCGTCGTCTATGGCCCGTCGCAGGCAAGCTGGGACTTCCGCAGTTCGAGCTACACGCCCATTCAGCACGCGGGCTATGGCGACCTCATGCCCACCAAAGGCCTGTGGAGCCGCGGACAGGATCCAACCCATACGGTGTGGGCCGCCGGCCTGGCCAACAGCACGGGCGGCGGCTTCTTGAACGACATGTGCAAGGGCCTGCCCGAGCGCTACTGGCGGACCATCGCGGCCGGACGCCACACCGGCGCCAGCCCGGCCAACGACAGCGACTGCACGCGGCTCGGCCCCGTGGGTCTGGGCTTTCTGGCCAGCGGCGGCTATATGCCTGACACGCGGGCGTTCTTCTGCCCCAGCGCGTCCAACATGGGCAATTCGGCCATTCCCGGCGCGTCGCACATCACGTGGCTGGCGTGGAACCTGGCGACCTGCCAGGCCTATGCGCAGGGACGCTCGGACACGGCCGCGCTCTTCGCGCCGCCGGGCAAGCGCGCGGCGTTCTCCTACGGCGGCGGCGCGGTTCAATCGAGCTACTGCTACCGCAACGTCCCCTTTATCGGCAACGCGGGCACGCGCGCTCCTCTGCGCGCTTCGCCAGCCGCGGACCCCGAGTCCTACCCGGCGCCGTCCGGGGCGCGCGGCGGCGGCTGCTACATGCCCGCGCCCGTCCCCTTCGCCGCGCCCCAGCGCTTTGTCCACAACTATGAGCCCATGTTCAAGACGCAGCGCCAGATGGGCGGCCGCGCGCTGGTCAGCGACGCCTGGACGCGCAACGTGGTGGAGGCGCAGCCCGTGGACAAGGGCGACGGCCTCGAGGGCCATGTGGACGGCTACAACGCGCTCTACAACGACGGCTCCGCCAAATGGAACAGCGACCCGGCGCAGATGATCGCGTGGTCCAACGCCTGCGCGGGCATTGTCTCCGGCGCGCCGGGCGTCAACGACGTGTCCGCGATCGGCGTCAACGACACGGCGTGGCTGACGCGCGCCACGAACAGCTCCTGCGAGGTGAACGTGACGTTTCTCGGCTTTCTCTGCTGGCGCGGGACCAGCGCCGCCAGCGCCAATGCGCAGCCATGGTGGAAGCAGCACAGCCCTTGGACCACGTGGCACGTGTTCGACATGGCCAACAACGAGGACGCGAAGAGCGACGCGTTCTAGTGCTTGCTTGCGGAAATAGCCGCACATTTCCGCAAGCAAGCACTTTTGACACAACCTGCTGGCTTGCCGCAAGATAGTGTTGCCGGTTGCCTGCGATTAGTTGCGGAAATTGGCGCGTCAATTTCCGCA